>JAVJVN010000005.1 GCA_040221055.1 Rhodothermales bacterium
CGTCACCATGTAGTTGCTGCTAATAATGTATTACCCAAGGTTCCTGGATTACGCAGAGATGGGGGGCGGGCCACACGGCCCGCCCCCCTGTTCGCGTTTGGAGGTTCTCCTGTCCGTCTCGATCTTGGGTTCATGAATCACATTATTGGCGACGCACGCATGGGCGGTAAACGGTCACGATTCGACGGGTATTGGTGCCGGCGCGCCGGACTGGGTATCGTACTGCTCCTGCTGCCTTTGGGCGCCCGCGCCCAATACATCCCCACGTTCGTGGACCAGAGCCACCTGCTGGATGAACAGACGCGTTTCGGAGCGGCGGCCTGGTCGGCAGCGTCCGTGGACGTTGACGGAGACGGACGAACAGACATCTATCAGCCGGGACGCCTTTATCTGAACACCGGGGCGGGGGAGGATGGCACGGCAGGCGCGGCGTTTGATGTGGCTTTCACCGCTTCCCTCGCCGCCATGGGCCTGCCCCGGTACATTCCGGATCGGGTGTTCGGTGCATCGTGGGCCGACGTGGACGACGATGGCTTTCCCGAGGGATTCGAGAGCGTGCTTTTTGCGAACGGCAGCCGGTTTTACGAGAATCACTACGGCGTGCAGTTGTCAGAGTCGCCCGATGCCGCAGGAATCGCGTTTCCCGGGCTTGCCCAGGGCGCTGCGTTTGCGGATTACAACGGGGACGGCGTCCTGGACGTATTCATCGGGGATGATCTCGGGGGAAGTCGCCTGTATTTCGGCGTGCCCGATGAACACGGCTTCGCGACCGGTCGCTTCCAGCCGTCCCCGCAGAACGCCGAATTCGAGGCCCAACTTCCCAAGGCGTACGGTCTGGCGGCCGCCGACTACGACAACGACGGCGACATCGATCTGTTCATCGGTGCCTGTTCACAGGACAATCCGGCCAAGTCCGTGAACCTGCTGTACCGCAACCGGGGTGACGGTACGTTCGACGAGGTCGGTGCGGCAGCGGGTGTAGACGACAACCTGGCTGCGTGGGGTGTGGTCTGGCTCGACTACGATCGCGACGGATGGCTGGACATCTACGTGGTCAACATGGCCGTGGCCGACGGGCGAACGGGAGAAAACCTGCTCTACCGCAACAACGGAGACGGCACGTTCGAGGAACGGGGCGCCATGGCCGGGGTGGCCGGTTCGGCGGGTGCCCAGACGTTCGGTACCAGCGCCGTGGACGCGAACAACGACGGTTGGGTGGACCTGCATACGGCCGGACTCGAGGGCGGGGCGCTGTACCTGAACAACACCGACGGCACATTCACGGATGCCATCACGGAAACCGGACTCCTGTATCAACCCGAAATCGGACCACCGCAGCCCGTGCGCAACCAGGCCATCACCGTCGGGGACTACAACGCAGATGGCTGGGTGGATGTCTTCACGGGGATGAACTTCGCGCCGTACAACCGCCTGCTCATGAATACCCCGGGCACGAACCACTTCCTGACCGTCCGATTGAGTCAGTCGGCGCCGAACCGGGACGCGGTCGGTGCACGGCTGACCCTGTACGCCGGCAACCCGAGCCCGACAAAATCCGGTGCGGCCGCGGCGCAACCCCAAATCCGCGAAATCACGGCAGGGGACGGCTTCGTGAGCCAGAACATGGCCATGACGGCCCATTTCGGGCTCGGGGAACACACGACGGTCGATTCACTCGTCATCCGCTGGCCAAACGGGGATCTCGAAACCATGGCCGATATCGAGGCCGACCAATTCCTGACCATCCGGAAAGGGCACGGGATCGATGCGCCGCCCACGGCTGCCGAGCCGCTCACGCTCGACTGGACCGGAGACACCGTCACGCTGACATGGGCCGAGGGCAACGATGCGTCGCCAAACCTTCTGTACACGCCCGTCATTGTCCATCCTGACGGTACCGTACAGGCGGGCACACCCACTACGGCCACGCAGGCTGAACTGCCGCTCACGCCCACAGCAGGCGGCAACTTCCGTTGGTCCGTGGTGACGACGGACGGTACGACCATCCGGCGGGCACGCGCGGTTAAGGAAATCTGGCTGTCCGGTGTCGCGACCAGCGCATCATCGGAACTACCGGACGCGGCACAACTGGGCACGCCTTATCCCAACCCGGCGAGCCGGACCTTGAGCGTAGACGTCACGGGGGCAGCAGAACTCGAAATCATCGATCTGTTGGGGCGCATCGTGTGGCGCGAGTCGGGCAGCCAGGAGCCGGTCCGAGAGACGTGGACCATGGATATCAGCACGCTGGCACCCGGAGCGTATCTCCTGCGTCAGCGGGGCAGCAACGAGGTGCGGCCCTTCATCATCCGGAGACCAGGCGGTCGTCAATGAGACGCTGGACGTCCCGTTGGACATCAACGAGGGCGCCTTCAAACGCGGACATCCGACCGCGAATGCCGTCGATGTCGCCGGCGTGGGCATCTTTTTCCATACCGGCGCACAGATCCGTCAGACGCCGCGCGCCGAACATGGCGCTGTTGGCCTTCAAGTTGTGGACCACCCGTTCAATCCGGACCGGTTCTTCCGATTTGAGGGCGGCATGGATTTCCGTGCGACTCCGGTTGGCTTCCGTCAGGAACTCGGTGAACAAATGGACCAGGAAATCATCGTCCTCGCCCATGCTCTCCACGAACGCCTTCAGCGTACCGGTATGAAGGGTGGAGGTCTGAACGCGACCCAACACGCGGCGCAGGCCGTCCATGTCGAAGGGTTTGGTGAGGAAGTCATCCATGCCGGCATCCATGCAGGCGCGCTTGTCGTTTGCGCCTGCGTTGGCCGTCAGGCCTATCACGTGGATGGGATTTCCCATGGCGCGGATTTGCCGGGTGGCCTCAACGCCGCTCAACACCGGCATCATCATGTCCATCAATACCGCATGGAAGGGCTCGCTGCTTGCATGGATGGCATCGATTGCTTCCTGTCCGTTGTCCACCGTATGCACCTCGTGGCCGAGGCGGCTCACCATGGTACGCACTACCCGCTGATTGATGGCGTTGTCGTCTGCGAAAAGCAGCTTCATGGGATGGAGGGAACGGTTGTGTGGATTCCCTTCCGGTATCGGATATCTGCAGGAAAACTTGAGCCCGCCGGACGTCAAATCCTCGCCCGACGGACCATCGAAATCAGGAAACCGCCCGTCAGGATAATGAATCCGATCCATACCAAGGAAATGAGGGGCTTCTCATAGGCCTGGACGACCAACCAATCGTCGGGCGTGACCCGGACACCGTCCAGCGCCAGTGTGACCTCTCCGTTGTCCACATTCATGGCGGTAAACGCGACGGTAATGCCCCATTCCGGAACACTGTTCTCGACGAAGCTGACCGACCTGTCCTTCTCGATGATGTACACGGGGCGAAGGGTCTTCGCCTCTCCGGTCGCCTGGCTCGTAATCCGAACGCGTGCGCCGACCGCCACCTCCGTGGAGTCCGTCACGAATTCGGGTTCGATATTCAAGTCGAAGCCGTCGAAGGCAATCACGTATTCATCGTTGCCGACGACGGTTGAGTCCCCACGTGCCAGGTTGATCTGTCCCTGGTTTTCGTCGCCCGTTTCAAACATTTCGTTCGGTGCTACGGCCAGGAAAATGTCCTTTTCAGCGAACTGGCGGACCGACGGATGCTGGATCCACTGCCCCTTGTTCGACATGTAGACCACCGGGTTCATCTCCCAGGTGCGGTCAGCCGGGTCGGTAACGGTGAGGTTGAAAACGGGACGGCCTTCTTCATTCTGGTCCCTGCCGTTGTACGTGAACACGTAGCCGTTGATGGGCAGCGTCTGGCCCTTGGTCAGGATGAAGTTGTCCCGGTTATCACCCACCTGGACACCCGTCCCGATGGAGTTTCCGAAGATGGACGAAGCCACAATGCCGAGCATCATGATGGCCATGCCCACGTGGGCCATGGCACCCCCTGCGAGTTTCAGGTTGCCCCTCGCAATGCGCCACAGTACGATCCCGTTGCCATACAGGGCAAAGAAGGAGACGAACACCAACAGGACGACGGCCATGCCGAAGCTGTTCTGTTCCCACCACGAGCCGCCCTCACCGATGAGGCTCCGGAACGGAGAAACCACCACGATGATGGCCGTACTGAATACCGCAAGGACCGTCGGCCACATGAGCACACGATTGATGGTCCGGACGTTCATCTTGTTCCACCAGAACAACTGAGCCATTCCGGCAAGGAAAACGAAGACGATGGACAGGGGCAGCGTCCACTTGTTGTAGAACTCCAGGGGCACGGCCGACGGACTGTCCCGGAAAATGCGTCCCAGGATGGGGGCGCTCGTACCGACAATGACAACCGCCGAGATGGCACACAACACCATGGCTCCGGAGAAAATCATGAATTCGCGGGACAGCATTTCCGGCTCCTTCTGCGGCGTGGGAAGTTCACTGTATCGGGCAGCGAAAAGGCCGAATCCAATGATCCCCATGGTCAAAATCCAGATCAACAGCTGGTTGTAGAGCCCCAGGTCCACGAACGAGTGCACGGAGATTTCCCCCAGGATGCCCGATCGGGTCAGGAACGTGGAATAGACCACGAACATGTAGGCCAGGACCGTCAGGAAAAGCGAGGCCTTCTGGCTGTGTCCTGACCGCTTCTGGACAATCATGGTGTGCACGGCGGCCACGCCAATGAGCCACGGTACGAGGGATGAGTTTTCCACGGGGTCCCAGGCCCAGTATCCACCGAAGGAAAGCGTCTCATAGGCCCAATAGCCGCCCAGCATGATGCCCACGCCCAGTGCCATGACGGCAAAAAGCGTCCATGGGAGGGCCGGGCGGACCCACTGGGTGTACTGCCGCTTCCACAGAGCCGTTACGGCGAATCCGAAGGGCACGATCATGGACGCGAACCCGGAAAACAGAATGGGTGGATGAATGACCATCCAGTAGTTCTGCAGCAGGTCATTCAGTCCCTGCCCATCCGTCGGGATAATGCCTGCCTGGATCATGGGGGCATCCGGGAATTTCTCGGCCAGGGTCGTGAAGGGCGATGAACCAATGGGCAGCGGACCCAGCTCGATACCTACGATCATCGAGATCAGGAAGGCCTGGCACAGCGCGATAATGGCCATGACCGGTGCTTCGTACTCGCGCGCCAGGTGGATAACCGCCAGACCGACTCCGGCATTCATGACGATCCACAGCAGGAACGAGCCCTCCTGACCGGCCCATGTGGCCGAAACCAGGAATTTCAGGCCCAGGTCCATGGACGTGTTGGCGTACACGTACGCATTCGAAAAGTCATGCGTAACGCTCAGGTACATGAGCAGGCCGAAGGCCGCGATGCTGGTCAGGGTCATGGCCAACCATGACGCGCGGGCCACCCGCGTCCAGACACTGACCACCGGGTCCGGCACGAGGACCTTCATGCCTTTGGCCGTCCTGAAAAACAGCACGCCCGAAAGCACGCACGCAACCATGGAGGTCAGGATGAGGAGCTTGCCTATGATTCCAATCATCGGAGGGTCGCGTGGTCTGGGGTGGGCGTATCCGGATACTATCCACGAATGACCAGTTGGTCCCGCCCTTCAACGCAATTTCATGGCATATCGGGCGTCGCTCGACTTCCTCGGGCAGGGGCCAAAAAAAACAGGCACGCCCTGCTCCGAAGGATGAGAAGAACCTCTCTCAACCAAAATGTGGGTACCGCTCAACGACTTTCGACTTCCCCGGTCCGCTTTCGCGGTGACTGCCAAGGCAGTTGGGGCCTGTCGTCCGACCTTGAAGGATGGTTCCCAGGACGTAAACGTTAGGTTCTTACTATGCGTCCAAAGCAGGGTCGCGCCTGCATGTAAGTACGGGTACCATGGACCCGTACGCAAGGGAAAATCCCGTGGAGACGGTGGCAATCGGGCTCAACCGTCGGGAATCGGGGACCAACCGGAACGTCAAGGGCACGGGCTGGTCAGCGCGAAAGCAGGGCGTCTGACAACATGCGCTCCAATTCCGTCAATTGGCCGTTGACGTGGGCCCCGGGGTCCAACTTGCGGGCCCTTTCCACGAACAGTTCTTCGGTTACGGCCAACGCGGTAATGACGGACGCTGTCAAATCGGATTGGTCGGGATGCGCCGACTTGAACGCCCGGAGCTTGGCATCCAGGTATTCAGCCATCTCAAGCGTAGCCAATTCATCCGCTTCCGATACGCGCAGCGTATAGTCCTTGCCCAGGAAGCGCACCTTGAGGGGTTTCAGATTCTTTGACATGGTCAAACCTCGGATTTGCGGGACGCATCCGCATGACTCTCGATGTGCCGGTCAATCACGGACAGGTAGTGCTCAATCTCCTCACGCAGTTGGGCAGGGCTCTCCGTGAACACGACCGGGGTCCCGTCCACGCCCATGGTCATATCGTGACGCAGCGATTCCACTTCCTTGCGAAGGGCGTGATTTTCCGCCCGCAGCCGTGCCAATTCCTTGACCGCCAATTCAATCCGGACGCGCAGACTTTCAAGGGCGCGCGTCTGTTTCTGGTGGCGTGGGCCCCGGGTCGGTGCCGGCGATTCCTCCGGCGAGGCAAACATGTTGGGTTCGGACATATTCGACATGCGGGAATATAGGTAATCGGACAATCGGCGCGCCAGCCCCTGTCAGCGAAGTCGGGCGCCGAATTCCGAAGCCGTCTTCTCGAGGATCCGGCCTACGGCCTGGTCCACCTCTTCGTCCCGAAGCGTCCGGTCCGCACTGAACGCCAGGGCGAAGGCCACGCTTTTCCGGCCCTCCGGCAAATGCTCGCCCTCGTAGAGGTCAAAAGGTCGGCATTCCTTCAGCAGGTCGCCACCGGCGTCGAGAATAGAGTTGCGGACATCGCCTGCCGCCACACCGACATCCATGACCAGGGCGATGTCCCGTTCCACCACAGGGAATCGGGAGACCGCTTCGTACCGGGTCCGGCCCAGTCGCGCCGAACGATCAGCCAACAGGCTCCAATCGAACTCCACGAAGAAAACAGGACGTTCGCCGGATACCTGACCGACGGTGCCCACCACCTCCTGGCCGAGCTGCACGGACGCGAGTGCCTCCAGGCCGCCGTCCTGCGGATTGTCCGGGCTGCGATCGGGCAGCGGCGTGTACACCGCTCCGCTCAGTCGCAATGCCCGCAATACCCGCTCAGCCACGCCCTTCACGTCAAACCAATCAGCAGCACGTTCAGGCTCATTCCATGCTGCGGTGGTCCACGTTCCCGATGCCACGATCAACAGGGATTCTATTTCTGTATACCCGTCCACCACACTCCGGTCGGTCTGCTTGCGTGCATGCACCCGTCCCATTTCAAACAGGCGCAGTCCGCGCTGTCCATGATTCCGGTTGTGGTCCACCACGCGCAGGACGCCCGGCAACAGGGAGGGGCGGAGCGTGGACATTTCCGTTGTTATGGGGTTCAGGGTCTCGACCACGCCACCGCCGAGCCGTCCTGCCGGAAGGGCCTCGTCCATGAATCGCTCTGCGCTCGCAAGGGGCAGCATGGAATTGGTCTGGACTTCCCGGAAACCCATGCCGGCCAACAACATGCGGACGTTCTTCCGCAGCTCCCGCCGCGCGTCCGGGCGGGGTGTGAAGTTGGGTAACGCCGATTGCGCAGGCTCCGGAATATTGTCGAACCCGTACAGGCGCGCCACTTCCTCTATGACATCGATTTCCCGCTCCACATCCGGACGCCAGGCCGGGACAACGACATCCCACGCATCTTCGGAAACCGTGCGCAATTCAAAGCCGATGGCCGTCAGGAGTTGGACGATGTGGGGGGAGGCGACGGGCGTCCCGACAACGCGTTCGATTCTCGACCCCCGCAATGGGACGGTCCGGGGCACGTGGGGCACCGGATGCGCATCCACCATGCCGTCCACGACCGTCCCTCCGGCAAGGTCCCGCATGAGTTCGGCCGCGCGGGCGGCAGCCCACACCTGACCGGTCGGGTCCACGCCCCGTTCGAAGCGGTACGACGCATCGGTCTGCAGCTGGAGGGTCTTGGCCGTCCGGCGGATGCTGGACGGGTCGAACCAGGCGCTCTCAATCAGGACGTCGGTCGTCGCATCCGAAACTTCCGAATTCTCTCCGCCCATGACGCCGGCAATGGCCACATCGCCCTCGCCGTCGGCAATCATGAGGGTCCCGGCGGGCAGAATCCGCTCCTTGGAGTCGAGAGTCGTGAACCGGGTTTCACCGCTCGTTGCGTGGACCCGGATCCGGCCGTCCCGGATGGTCGCAAGGTCGAATGCGTGCAACGGCTGCCCGCACTCATACATGACATAATTGGTGATGTCGACCACGTTGTTGCGGGGACGCAGCCCGATGGCCGTCAGGCGCTGTTTCAGCCAGGCCGGAGACTCGGCAATCGTGACCCCGCGGACGACGACGCCCACGTACCGGTGGCAGAGTTCGGGCGCCTGGATGTCCACCTCGATTTCCTTGGCCGCCACCCCGCCCGCCAACGGATACGCCACATCCGGCACCACGAGTGGACGGTCGGTCAATGCGGCGATATCCCGTGCCATGCCGATGTGCGATACCGCATCGGGCCGGTTCGGTGTGATGGCGACGTCGATGGCCGCATCCTTGAGCGCCACGCCCGTACCGGCCATCCATTCCGCGAAGTCGACACCGACGGGCGCATCGTCCGGAAGCACCATGATGCCGTCGTGATTGTCGGACAGTCCGAGTTCATCCTCGGCGCAGATCATTCCGTTCGATTCCTGGCCCCGAAGCTTGGCCTTCTTGAGGGTGACCGGTACGCGGACCTCCGGGTTCTCACGGGAGGGGAGATGCAGCGTGGTTCCGACCGTAGCCACGGGCACGCGCTGGCCGGCCGCGACATTGGATGCGCCACATACGATCTGGACGGGCGCTCCGGATCCCAGATCCACATCGCAAAGGGTGAGGCGGTCGGCATCCGGATGCGAACGCGTGGCTACCACGGCCCCGATGACGACGCCGTCAAGGTCCTGGCCCCGGTGTTCGACGCCGTCGACCTCCAGGCCGCACATGGTCAGCCGGTCCGCCAGTTCATCCACTGAGAGGCCGTGCTCAACATAGTCGGACAGCCAGTTTGCACTGATGATCATGATGGTGGGAGGATCAGGAGAGTGGGAATTGCTGG
Source organism: Rhodothermales bacterium (assembly GCA_040221055.1). Taxonomy (NCBI): domain Bacteria; kingdom Pseudomonadati; phylum Rhodothermota; class Rhodothermia; order Rhodothermales; species Rhodothermales bacterium. Next base: position 9,109 of record JAVJVN010000005.1, read on the forward strand.
AGGAAGCGCACGTCGTTCTCGTACAGGATGCGGATGTCATCTATGCCGTAGCGGAGCATGGCAATCCGCTCGACACCCATGCCGAATGCGTATCCGGTATACACTTCAGGGTCGATGTCCACCGACGTGAGTACGTTCGGGTCCACCATGCCACAACCCAGGATTTCCATCCAGCGTCCGCCGCCCGGCAGGGCGTCGTCCTTCCACCAGATATCCACTTCGGCCGACGGCTCGGTGAACGGGAAGAAGGAGGGCCGGAACCGCATGCGTACATCCTCGCCGAACAGGGTGCGCGCGAACGCGTGCAGGATCTGCTTCAGGTCGGCCATGGTGACGCCTTTGTCGATGTACAGGCCTTCCACCTGGTTGAACAGGCAGTAGGACTTGTAGGAGATGGCCTCGTTGCGGTATACCCGGCCTGGCACGATGACCCGGACCGGGGGCGGCTGCTGCTCCATGACCCGGATCTGTACCGGAGACGTGTGGGTGCGCAGCAGCGTGGTGCCTTCCTCGATGAAGAAGGTGTCCTGCATGTCCCGCGCCGGATGGTCGGGCGGAAAGTTCAGCGCCGAGAAGTTGTGCCAGTCGTCTTCGATTTCCGGGCCTTCGGCGATGCTGAATCCGTAACTGGTGAAGACGTGCTCAATGAGCGAAAGCGTCTGAGTAAGCGGATGCAGGCTGCCTTCCGCGGGCTCGCGGCCGGGCAACGTCCGATCGAATGCAGGGCCGCCGCCGGTGGCCCCGGCCGCGAGCGCCTGCTGCGCCTCGTCCAGGCGGGCTTCCACACGCTGTTTGAGTTCGTTGACCGTCTGCCCGTATGCCTTTCGGTCGCCCGGATCGACTTCCGGAATCCGCTTCATGAGCGCGGTGATGACGCCCTGCTTCCGGCTCAGGAAACGGATGCGGTAGGCATCCAGGGCCGCTTCGGAATCGAGGACCGTATCCTCTATTTCTCTCTGGACGGGCTGGAGATCGACGGACATGGCTGGTGGGGCAAGGTTAGGCGGACAATGCGGATCGGGCCAGGCAAAAAGGACAAAAAAAGTCCCGCCTTTGCCGGGGCAGAGGCGGGACTCGGATCAGCACGGATGCTGAATGGGCTACGAGGCCGCCTTGACGACCTCGGTAAACACCGCTGGATCATTCATGGCCAGATCGGCCAGGACTTTCCGGTTCAACGTGATATCCGACTTGCGGAGGGACCCCGTCAACTGGGAATACGTGGTGCCGTTTACACGGGCAGCCGCGTTGATGCGGGAAATCCAGAGACGGCGGAATTGACGCTTGCGTGCGCGGCGATCCCGGTAGGCGTACTGGAGGGCTTTCTCGACCGCGTTCTTGGCTACCGTATAGACGTTCTTGCGACGTCCCCAGTATCCCTTGGCCATCGCCATGATCTTCTTGCGACGGCGGCGCGATGCTACTCTGTTTGTTGCGCGGGGCATGGTTCTTTCAGACTGATGTTGGGGGTCAGGCGCTGATCATGCGCTTGACGCGGGACTCGTCGACTTCGTGCACCAGGGTGCTCGTGCGCAGGTTGCGCTTGCGTTTCTGGGTCTTCTTCGTCAGAATGTGTCTGGCGAAGGCCTTCTTACGCTTCACGCGGCCGGATGCGGTCAAAACAAACCGCTTCTTGGCCCCGCTGTTGGTTTTCATCTTCGGCATGGTAACGTAACGTCTGCGCGGTGACTTGTAAGCCTTATAAAGTACGAACACGGAACGCTGCCTGCAAGACTGCGCTCCGTACCCGGTGCGGATATTCCATGAAGGGTTACTTCCCTTTCTTGGACGGACTCAGGATGGTCGTCATCCGGCGTCCTTCCATCTTGGGTTCCTGGTCGATCTTGCAGAGATCGGACAGTTCCTGGATGAACTTGGCCAGCAATTCCATGCCGTGATCCTTGTAAATGATGTCACGACCCCGGAACTGCACGTACGCACGGACCTTGTTTCCTTCTTCCAGGAATCGTTTCGCGTGTTTCGTCTTGAAGTCGAAATCGTGGTCGTCCGTGTGCGGACGGAACCGGATTTCCTTCAATTCGACCGTGTGCTGCTTCTTCTTGGCCTCTTTCTCCTTCTTCTGCTGTTCGTAGCGGAATTTGCCGAAGTCCATGATCTTGCAGACCGGAGGATCGGCTTGGGGAGAAATCTCGACGAGATCAAGTTGTTGATCTTCCGCCATTCGAAGGGCTTCTTCGAGCGGGAAAACCCCGTGATTGCCCTTGGGATCGACCACACGGACCTCCCTGGCCCGGATTCGATCGTTTACCCTCGTAAAATTATTAGCGATGACCGTCTATCTGTTTGGTGACTGGGATATCCGAATGATACCCCGAAAATAACTTTTGGGTCCACTCAATCGACAGAGTGCCCGTCAAAACCCGGCAGAGCGCGCCGCCCGGAGACTCAGGACTCCTGTTTCGTGCCGTGCATGGTCTCCCTGATTTCCGTGCGGAGCCGATCGGCAAAGGCGGCCGGAGTCTCCTTGCCCAGATCCCCCTCACCATGACGCCGGACCGCTACCGTACCGGCCTGCACTTCCTTGTCGCCCACCACGAGCATGTAAGGAATCTTCTGCATTTCAGCCTGACGGATCTTGTAGCCGATCTTCTCGCTCCGCACGTCCGTTTCGACACGGAAACCTAGATCGCGTAACTCCTCGGCGACCTCGCGGGCATATCCGTTGAAGTCCTGGCCTACCGGCAGGACCGTGACCTGGACGGGAGCCAGCCACGACGGGAAGTTGCCGCCGCAATGCTCAATCAACACGCCCACGAATCGCTCCAGTGAGCCGAACGGGGCGCGGTGGATCATGACCGGCCGGTGCTTGGTGTTGTCCTCGCCCACGTAGGTCAGGTCGAACCGTTCGGGCAGATTGTAGTCCAGCTGCACGGTGCCCAGCTGCCATTCGCGCCCGAGCGCATCCTTGACCATGAAATCAAGCTTGGGGCCGTAGAAGGCGGCTTCTCCGGCTTCCTCGGTGGCATCCAGACCCATCTCCTGAGCGGCTTCCCGGATGGCCTGCTCGGCAGCATCCCACTGCTCGGCCGTCCCGATGTACTTGGACGTGTTGGCCGGATCGCGCAGCGAAATCTGCGCCTTGAAATCGGTGAAGGAAAGCGCGGACAGCACGGTGAGTGTCAGGTCGATGACGTTCTTGAATTCATCCTTGACCTGGTTCGGCATGCAGAAAATGTGGGCGTCGTCCTGCGTGAACCCGCGCACCCGCGTCAATCCACCCAATTCTCCGGACTGCTCGTACCGGTAGACCGTGCCGAACTCGGCGTATCGGACCGGCAGCTCCCGGTAGGATCGTGGGCGATCGGCATAGATCTGGGTATGATGCGGACAGTTCATGGGCTTCAGCAAGTATCCCTCATCCGCCTCCACATCCTCCATCATGGGCGGAAACTGGCTGTCCTTGTAGTACGGGTAATGCCCACTGGTCTTGAACAGTTCGAGCCGGGCAATATGCGGCGTTACCACGGGCTCGTAGCCGCGGCGGGTCTGCTCCGACTTCAGGAATTCGGAGAGCGTATCGCGCAGCCGGGCGCCCTTGGGGAGCCACAGCGGGAGCCCCGGACCGACCTTGCTCGAGAACGTGAACAGTTCGAGCTCGCGCCCCAATTTGCGATGGTCCCGCTGACGGGCCAGTTCGAGCCGCTCCAGGTAGTCATCCAACTCCGACTTCTTCGGGAAGGTGATGCCGTAGAGCCGGGTGAGCTGCTTGCGCGACTCGTCGCCCCGCCAATAGGCGCCGGCGATGTTCAGCAGCTTCGCGTATTTGATGTTCTTGGTGGACGGAATGTGCGGCCCGCGGCACAGGTCCGTGAATCCGCCCTGGCTGTAGAACGTGATGGTCCCGTCATCCAGATCCTCCAGGAGTTCGAGCTTGTATTCATCGCCCTTCTCCTCGAAGAAGGCTACGGCCTCGGCCTTCGGGACCTCGCGGCGCTGGTAGGCCACGTCCCGCTTGGCCAGCTCCATCATCTTGGCCTCGATTTTCTCGAGATCCGCTTCGCCGAGCGTCCGGTCCCCCAGATCCACATCGTAGTAGAATCCATTCTCGATGGCGGGGCCAATGCCGAACTTGACGCCGGGATACAGCACTTCCAGGGCTTCTGCCATGAGATGCGCGGAGGAGTGCCAATACGTGGCATAGCCCTCCTTGTCGTTCAGCGTCAGGATCCGGATGGTGGCGTCCGATTCGATGGGGCGGGACAGGTCGCGGACCTCACCGTCCACGGCAATGGCCACGGCCACCCGGGCCAGACCCTCGGAAATGTCCCGGGCCACGTCCGTACCCGTCACACCACGGTCGAACGAACGGGTGGAGCCATCGGGAAAGGAGAGGGTGATTGAACGGGACATGGGATTGGTTTTGGCTTTGCTGTTTGCGAGCGGGGTCAAGGGCCTGCTCCGGGATTATCCAGATCGTGCACGAACGCTCAAACGACCAATCGAATCCTTCCGATTGGCGAAAATTCAGGGAATCAAGCGTTCACGGGCCAGGGTTTCGGGCTACTCGAACGAACGGCGCGGCGCCCGGCAGTCGCCCCACGTGCGGGGATTGCCGCGGAAATCCGTGCCGGGGAGGTTGGCCTTTGCGCGGTCGAAACGCTCAGGGTCTTCCGATGCCATGTAGGCCAGCATGGCGGCCAGTGTGGCATTTTCCTTCAGATCGTCAAAGACCAGCTTGTCGGCGGTATCCCGGTTGGTGTGCCACGTGTACTGGCGGTACTCATCGTAGGGGGACTGCAGACGAAAGGCCGGAGCCCCTGCGCACACGAACGACGTATGGTCGCTGCCCTGGTTGGCCTGCGGGCCCGGCAGTTCGAGCAGGACGCGCGAGGCGATTTCCGTGGGAACGGGATTCATCCAGCGGGGGAGGTGATTGGCCGCGTCCAGGTAGCCCTGTCCGTCAATTTTCTCGAATCGCCATGTCCCGTTGTCCTGGTTGAACGACGTCTGGAGACCGGCCACGACTTCCGGATGATCCTCCCGGAAGGCACCCGATCCGATGAGTCCCTGCTCCTCGGCACCCCAATGACCCACCAGGATGGTGCGTCGGGGGTTGGGATACGCCGCGCGCAGGATCCGCATGGCTTCCAGCATGGTCAGCGTTCCGCTGCCGTTGTCCGTCGCGCCCGTGGCCGAGTGCCAGGAATCCAGGTGCGCGTGCAGCAGCACATATTCGTCGGGGAGTTCGCTGCCGGTGATCTGGCCGATCACGTTGAACTGGGGAACGGTCCCGAGATCCTTGGCCTCGGCGTTCACCCGGAGCGTCGGCGTATTGCCGGACTCGGCCAGGCGGACCAGCAGACCGTAATCCTCACACGAGACGTCCACCTCGACAACAACGTCATTGGATGCCGAGAACACCTTGTTCACGCCCCATCCACCGGACCAACGCGAGGTCAGAACACCGTTCAAGCCGAGTTCCTCAATGCTTCCGAGTTCACGTACGGCGGCCGTGCGGGCGGCCCAGTCACGGCGCAGTTCCATCCGTTTTTCGTTGAGGGCGGTCACGGTTTCCGGGCGGGCGTTGGCCTCCAGTTCCTGGGCCGCCCGACACATGGGCTCAGGCGCCGAGGCCAGCAGGAATTTGCCCCGGGCATTCCGGCTCCAGGCGGCGAGGGCCTCCTCCTCCAGGTCGGTGGGCGGAAGCACGACCTGGGCGGAAACCGGGCCGTCCGTACCCTGGCTCCAGGCCAGCAATTCAGCCTCAAGGCTCACACGCCGGGGCTCCAGCATGTCCACATGCAGCAGGCCCTGTTCCCATCCCCGCCAGGTACCGTACTCTTCGCGGCGGGCATCAATGCCCCAGACGGCGTACTTGTCCATCACCCACTCCTGGGCATCCACCAGACCCTGCGTACCCGTCAGTCGCGGGCCGATCACGTCCAGCAGTTCATGGGCCAGTTGTTCGACCTGGGAATTCTCCACACCCACGTCCCACATGGTGCGAATGACGGGATCGTCCGTCGGGAAGGTCTGGGCGACGGCGGTGGAAGTGGAGGTGGAAGGCAGGGCGACGGCAAGAATCCCGGCGAGGGCCATGCAGGCAGTAAGGAAACGGTTCATTTCAGACAGTCGGCTGGTTAACAATCCGCACGGGCGGAAAATTTGGATTTCGATACGTAATGGTACAAATTCCGGCTCCTTCGTCCTACACGCAACCCTTCCACCCGAGTTTCATGTCCAATTTCAAGATGCGTCACGCAGCGGCCGCCCTCTTCGTGGGCGTGGCCATCATGGCCGGCTGTGCCACTTCAAATCCGCTCTTCAAGCCTTCTTTTGCCGATCTCGCACGGCCCGCTCCGGACTCCTTCGACGTGGAGGTGGTTACGAGCGCCGGGACGTTCGATCTCCGGATATACCGCGACTGGGCCCCCATCGGTGTGGACCGCGCGTTCTACCTGTTCCGGCACAATTATTACGCCGGCACGCGATTCTACCGGGTCATCGACGGGTTCGTGGCCCAGTTCGGCGGGACGCCCCATGCGGCGCTGGACTCCATCTGGAATGCCATGCCGCTGAACGACGAGCCGGTCCGCGCATCGAACAAGCGCGGCACCATTGCCTATGCCCGCGCCGGTGCCCGGACGCGCTCGGCGACCATGTACATCAACCTGGAGGACAATACGCGGCTGGATTCCCTGGATTCCGGGAACGTGGTGGGCTATCCGCCATTCGGACGGGTGGTCCGCGGCATGGCGGTGGTGGACAGTCTGTACAGCGGCTACGGACCCGCGCCCATGCGCTTCAGTCGCGACATCCAGGCGCTCCGGAACGACTTCCCGCGGCTGGATTCCATTGCCTCTACGCGCGTTACGCGCATGTATTAGCATGATCCGTCCCATCATTCAGATCGGCGACCCCGTCCTGCGTGAAGTCTGCACCCCTGTTGCCCCGGAGGATATTTCCTCCGCGGACGTGCAGGCGCTGATTTACGACCTCATCGACACCAAGCGGGCGGCGGGCGGCGCGGGCATTGCTGCCCCGCAGGTCGGCGACGCCCGCCGCATCTTCATCGTCGAAGTCAAGGACAACCCCCGTTACCCCTACAAGCCCGAGGTCCCGCTGGACGTCGTCATCAATCCCGAGCTGGAATTCCTGACCGACGAACGCTTCGAGAACTACGAGGGCTGCCTGTCCATCGCGGACCTGCGCGGCCGCGTGCCCCGGTGCCCGCACATCCGCATCCGTGGCCTGGACCGTACCGGGAAGCCGTTCGAGAAAGAGGTCCGTGGCATTACGGCCGGCACGTATCAGCACGAATACGATCACCTCGAGGGCATCCTCTTCCCCGACCGGGTCGAAAAGGAGGATTCCCTGTGTTCATGGGATGCCTTCCGCACACATCATGAGGATGCGTTCCGTCGCGAAGTCGAGGCGATCGTGACGCGCTGGGGTTCGTAGTGCCTTGTCCCAGACGCCCAAGCGGTTATCCCTTTTCGGCCGAAGGACCCATGCGGAGCAGGCCCCAGCCGAGCAATCCGGCGAGCAGTGAGCCGCTGAGGATGCCCATCTTGGCGCGATTCAGCATTTCAGCATCTTCGAACGCCAGGCCGGCAATGAACAGGGCCATGGTAAAACCGATGCCCGCCAGGCAGGCCACGCCGTAAACGGCTCGCCAGGTCACACCTTCAGGCAACGACGTAAGACCGGTCTTCACGGCGGCCCATGCGAACGCGAAAATGCCCACTTGCTTCCCCACGAACAGGCCGACGAGGATGCCCAGTGACACGGGATGAAGGATGGCTTCGCCCACGTCAATGCCCCGGAACGATACACCCGCATTGGCCAACGCAAACAGCGGCATGATGAAGAAGGCGACCCAGCCGTGAAGGGCATGTTCCATGCGAACCAGCGGGGTCTCCGCGTGCTTGGCTGAAACCTCGACTTCATGGATGATGTCCTGCTGTTCACCGGATACCCAGTTGTCATATACAGGGTGTCCTTCGGCGTCCCTGAACCGATCAGCCAAGTTCTTCAGTCGGGTTTCGAATGTCTTTTCGTCCAGTCGGCGCTTGGCCGGGATGGTCATGGCCAGGAGTACTCCGGCGACCGTGGCATGCACGCCGGACTTCAGGACGGCCACCCAGAGGATGAGTCCGAAGAACACGTAGACCGCCGTGCGCTGGACGCCCATCTTGTTGAGCGTCGTCAGGATGGCCAGTGTGACCGCAGCCACAAACAGCGCTCCAACGGCCAATTCCGACGTGTAGAAGAGGGCAATCACGAGTACGGCACCGAGGTCATCCACAATGGCCACGGCCGTCAGGAAGATCTTCAATGACACCGGCACGCGCGAACCCAGCAACGCCAGGATACCGAGGGCAAACGCGATGTCCGTGGCCATGGGAACGCCCCAGCCCGCCACGAATTCGGTACCTCTGTTGATGAACACATAGATCAACGCCGGGACAATCATCCCGCCGAGTGCTGCCGCCATGGGAAAAATGGCTTGCTTCACGTCGGACAATTCCCCGACCAGCATTTCCCGCTTGATTTCCAGGCCGACCAGGAAAAAGAAGATGGCCATCAAGCCGTCATTCACCCACAGGAGCAAGGGCTTCGATATTTCCCAACCGCCGAATCCGGTCGTGACGTACGTACCCCAGAGATTCTGGTATTCTGCCGCCCACGGTGAATTCGCCCATACCATGGCGACGACGGCAAAAAACAACAATAAGATGCCGCCAGCTGTCGTCGTCTTGAAAAAGCGCTGGAAGCCGGAGAAAAGGTTGAAAGCCGTGTTGTTGGAATTGTCGTTCATTTCTGGACAAGTATGGTACAAGGGGTGTTTTCAGAGAGTCGCAGGCCGGAGGCAGCGGGCACGAGGGCACCGTCCACCAGGGCGGCCACGAAAAGGTGGTTCGGCCAGGAATCCCGTTCCCCGAACGGGACGGTTTTGCGCTCGAAGGCACCGGTCGTAACCGCGAAATCCCACTCGGCGATGGCCACGCTGCCGCCGAACGCGGTGCGCCCGCCGACATGGTCGCGCGTTGCGGTATGGTCGGCTTCCCGTTCCCGCGACGCATCGTACAGCAGACCCACTTCCGGCACGGCGAATTCTTCTCGTGCCATGCGGCCAATGAGTGCATCGACCCCCGGGTTGCCCGTAATGGCCAATACGTAGCGCGCCGATCCGGCTCCGGCTTCATCCAGGATGATTTCATCGAGGGCGCTGCCCTGGACGGCCTTCAGACCGGCGGCACGGGCGGCATCACAGTTGTCCGGGCGCGTATCGACGACGGTCACCGGCATGTTCGAGCCGAGCACCACGCCCAACTCGCGGCCCAGGCTGCCGCCACCCACGATCACGCAGCCCTTGCGGTGTTCGCCGGCCTCCACCAGTTCACCCCGACGGCGCAGCCACGCCACGCCGATTTTGAGGAGAACGGGCACGGAAGCCGTCGTGGCGATGGCCATGATGACCAGGATGGAGAAGACTTCCTGGGAAATGATGCCCAGCGACAGGCCGATCTGGGCGATGATGATTTCCACCGCGCCGCGGCCATTCATGCCGGCACCAAGGACAATGCCTTCGCGCCACCCGAATCCGGTCGGCAGATAAAAGACCGCCGTGCCGAGGATCTTGCCGATGGATGCCACACCGATGACGACGACCAGGAAGGTTGGGGATTCCGTGACGACGGCCAGGTCCACCTCGAAGCCCGCCGTCACGAAGAATACCGGAGCCAGGAAGCCGATGGCGCCTTTCTTCAGGAACGTCATGACTTCACGGCTGACGGTCTGTCCTATGATGTTGTCCCGCAGGAACATGCCAGCCAGGAACGCCCCCAGGATGCCGTGCAAGCCCGCCAGGTGGGCCGCTTCAGCCAGGACCAGCATGACGATGATAACGAACGGGAAAACCACGGCCATGCCGCCCCGCTTGAGCTTGCCGGACAGCATGGGGAGGACGAACGTGCCAAAGGCCCACGTACCTCCGAAGAACAACGCCATTTTTCCGGCTACCAGCCACAGGCTGCTGCCCGATTCCGGGTCGGCCATGCCGATGAGGCCGGCGAAAATGATGAGCGACAACGCATCGGCTATCAGCGCACCCGCCATCATGACGTGGGCTATCCGCGTACCCAGTAGCTTCAGATCCAGCAGGATGCGGGATTTGGTCGCCAGCGAAGTGACCCCCGCGGCCATGCCCACGAACAAACCCTCCATGACGCTGCCACCGAACATCGTCACCGCCCAGTAGGCCATGACGAAGGGTGTGATGAATCCTCCGAGGGCGGCCAGAATTCCACCCGTTGAGACCTTCTTGAGGTCCGCCGGATCGATTTCCATGCCGACATACAGCATCATCAGGAGGATGCCGAGTTCGGCGATGACGTTCAGGGCGGGATCGCCGGACAGCCAGCCGAGCAGCGGGGGACCAAGGATGACGCCGGCCAGTAGTTCGCCCAGGACAGACGGGTAGCCCAGTCGTTCAACGAGTTTTCCGGCTCCATAGGCCGCAGCCAATACCGCCAGAAGCGGCAGAAGAGGTAATTCCATGACGATGACGAGCGAAGGTAGGTGGGGGGCGCGTGCGGACAGTACGGATGGGGCAGGCCCTACCGTTCAAGCGGGGTGCACAGGCCGAGCCAGCGGGTGCGTCGGCAGGAATACGTCATCGTGGCGCAAATCATGTCCGGAAAATACGTTCGGGCAACCGTTATTGCACGTTAAATCGGATTCATTCAAATCCGCGCAATGAACGCTATTCGTGCCGGAAGTGGAGGATGAGCTCCGGGTCCGTTGAGCGTGCTATCACGTCACCACACCGCCGACAGGCCCATTCAATGGACTGGGGTCGGCCGCCACTTACCCCGATGAACACGTGCACCAGGAACTGGAATCCCGTGTACTTTGCCTTGGGACTCACCCAGACGCTGTCCAGGTTGTTGCCGCAGCTGCACGCAGGCTTGATCTTGACTACGCGTGGATCGGTTTCGAAGGAAGGTGCCATGACGAAGGGGTTTGAACGAGAAAAGGCCGCAACTCCATGTACAACATGTGATTGCGGCCTTTCCATGTGAGTCCTAGTGGATTCGAACCACCGACCTCTACGATGTCAACGTAGCGCTCTAACCAACTGAGCTAAGGACTCGAAGGATGCAAATATACCGCGACCGGTGTACGCGAGTCAAACCACACCGGCCGCTTCACCAAAAGTTGGAGCCGGGGCCCTTCAGACGAAGAGTGGGGCGGACGACAACCATGAGTAACCGATCGTTCCACCATTCCCGCCGCGCAATCCCCATGTCCTACGAGTGCGAAATCGTCCGTCCGGATGACCCCCGGGCAAAAGCCGGATCGAACCGCTACCTGAAACGATTTCCGCCGGTGCTCCAACTCATCACGGACATCGACCCCATTGTGGCCAACAAGCTGAATGAGCTGGTGTGGCGCAGCCACCGTGCCGGCCAGGACCTGACACAGACGTGCGCAGCGTTGACATCGGCGGCGCAGCAGCTCGGCTACCGGGTGAAGATCGGCGTTCAGGAAGTGTACGTGGCGAGCATGCCGTCCTATCCGGGCGAGACGATCATGACGGCCCTCCTGGTCATGGATGCGCGTCCGTCAGTAGTCCAGTCGAAGGGACAGGACCGGCCGGGCGCCCACCGGTGGCGCGAAACCGGCTGAAAAAGCCGGACCCGCACCTGCGGATGCCTTTCGCGCGGAAACGAGTCCGTTGATGATGCGATTCGCCACCAGGCTGGCAATCAGGATGGAGCGCCTGCGCCCCAGGGATTCGTCCTGCTCGCGAAGATCACGGTACCGCTGGAATTCGGCCTCCGATGCCCAGGACCAGTGGAAGGATGGATCGGCCACATAATCCACCTGGTCCCATGCCCGGTTCCGGAGCACCGTCTCAAGGAACTCATCGGACGAGCGGAAGGAGGCCAGATTCAGATAGAAGGTCCGATCCTTGCCGTCCAGTTCGGCACCCGCTGATCCCGCTGCCAACGTCCGGTACGTATCCACCACGTCATTGCGATGCCACGTACTGGAAAACAGGCCTATCCAGAGCGCGGCATCGGTAGCCGCGATCGTTCCCGACCATGCCGTCCATTTGCCGCCATTGGCATGGCGATGACCGAGGCCCGGAAGGAGCATGCTCAGGCCGAAGGCTTTGGCCGGGGAAGGGGATGGGGCCATCCGGTTCGCGGGGTCCGCAGGTTGGGCCTGCACCGCATGCGGCAGTGGCCATGCCACCAGGAGTGGCAGGGCCAGCATCAACAGCGGGATGAATTTCAGGAAGCGGATTCGGCGCATGGAAAGCGCGTACGAGTCAATCCGGGCGTTGATCCGGATTACCGGGCCATCCGCGCCAGACGTCGCAGGGGCAGGTCGTCGAAGATCTCCTCCAACGCGGTGGGCGTGGCGTGGCTGCCCTTGATTTCCGCCGATACGATGAACCGGTCCTCCACCACGGCCACGCCGATGGCCCGATGGTGATCCGTCGCGATATATCCCGGGTGCCCGTTCCATTCCCTCGTTTTCTGGAGTCCTTCCACATTCTCCCGGTCAATCTCGGCATCCAGCAGGTCCAACCCTTTCATGGCTGCCGATTTGATGGTGCCCAGGTCGATGACCGACAGCTTCATGGTGGTCACGCCGTCATCCGATGCATAGGAACCCTCAATCCGGGAAATCCGGATGCCCAGCGCCCCCGTATTCTCGCCTTCCCATCCCACCCGGTCGAACGCGCCCAGGCTGCCCGGGATCATGTCCTTGAAATCGCGCCAATCCACGACCTCCACATCTGCATCGGTCTGCAGCGCCTGCCCGATGCCCTCGAGCGCAGCGCCGATTTTCGATACCGAAGTTTCCACGGTCTGCTCGACATCGCGCTGGATGTCGCGGCGTGTTTGTTCACGCTCTTCCGGCGTGGGCTCGCATCCGACCAGGAAAACAACCAGTCCTAACAGGGGGAGAAGGGTACGCATGGCAATAGGGGGTTTGAGCAGCAGGGATTCAACAAGCGGGGGGCTTTAACAAGCAGGGGGCTTTAATAAGCGGGAGGGGAAAGGCTGTACGGAAAAAAGAAAACAAAGCGTCCTCCACGCATACGCGCTACCCCCCATGCAAGGTTACATGAACCGCCAGATAAGCACCGCCAGCAGGATGAGGAGTACGACCCAGGCCGCCGCCGCCCTGTGCGTGGCTTTCCGGGCCCGATCGGCTTCCCACCAGGTGCGCGGCCGAACCTTCTGGAGATAGAAGGTGGCAATCGCCGACAGGTTGACGCACGTCACGTTGGTAACGAGCAGCACCAGGGCCCCGAGGGCCAACTCCGGATGACCGGCTCCGACGAGCAAACCGACAGCTACCAGGGGTGGGAGCAGGGCAACCGCCACCATGACCCCCACGACCACGGCAGGGACCCCGCTCGTGAAAGCCAGCGAACCCGCCGCACCCGCAGACAGGGCAATCAGGATGTCTCCGGCATTCACGACGGTCCTGTTCGCCAATTGCGGCTCGGTCGGGTCAATGGTCAGCACGAGCCCCAGGACCATTGAGAGGGCCAGGGCCGTCCCCAGTCCGGCGGCATTCGTCTTCAGCGCCCGCCCACCCAGATCCGGATCACCCATGGCGGCAGCCAGCGCCAACGCGATGTTGGGCCCCAGCAGCGGGGCAATGAGCATGGCCCCGATAACAACGGCCACGTCGCCACGGGCCAAACCGATGGCGGCCACCAGCGTCGACAGGATGACAAGCATCATGTAGATCTTGTCCAACCGACTCGCTTCAGCGATGTCCTCGTACAATTCCTCCCGACTTATCCGGGACGGAGCTTTCTTGGCCGGCTCCTCACCTTCCCGTTCCGCATCGCCGGAGGCTTCCCCGTTCCGCTCGGTGCCACCCGACTCTTTTCCGGGCTCTTCAAGCCGCGGCAGCGTCGCTTCCACCGGCAGCAGGACAATCCGGAAGGTGTCCAGATGCCCGAATGCATGCATGAGCGCATCGGTGACCGCCTCCGAGTCCCGGGCATCGAGCAGCAGCCGTACCATCGCCGTGTCGCCCTCGGTGCCGATCACGCCGGAGCGGTGCGAATCATCCACAGTCCAGATGTCCGCCTTGTCGATGATACCGGGTACTTCGTCCAGGCGGTCGCTGGGCAGCGTGGCTTCAAGCAGTCGGGTGGGCATGGCGGTTCGCGGGTTGACTGTTCGGGTGGATGCGCTCCGGGTTGCTTGCCAATCTACGGCCAGGGAAGATGCATTCCCCGCCGCGCGCCATGTGCTCCGGATTCGTGTCGATACTGTTTCGTGTTCGAAACACATTTTACTGATCTGGAGGCTTGCCCGATGCGTCGCACCCGGGAAAGAGTGCTATTTTGGGCTGAAAACAACATTCCGATCGGGGCGTGCCAAAACGCGGTCCGGACCGGCACGTGGCTTGCAAGAGCGTGGACAGTTACCAACACACACCCTCTTCAAGACCACGAACAACGCCATGAAAAACTTCTTCGCTCTCGCCTTCGCCCTGACCTTCGCCTTCGCCGCC
>JAVJVN010000006.1 GCA_040221055.1 Rhodothermales bacterium
GGTGCTGTTCCGGATATTGGACATAACCCGTTGGGTGTTGCATGGAACTTGTTTGTTCGCACCATCAAGATACCAATTATATGCAACTTAGCCCAACGGGTTTTTTGTGTCCGTACGTCAGAATCGCACAGCTTAGGTGATAGTAATACCTACCCTGCTGCTTGCCGCATGCGGAGTCCCAGGCAAGGAGGCAGTGCTCATTGATGAAGCCACTCGTGCAGAGTTGATTCGTTTAATGCAGGTTGATCAGCAGATCAGGAACGAGATTCTCGAATCTGGCGCGTCGTTTGAGGAACGTGGGAAGGAGGTGATTGCCATTGATTCAGCCAGTACCGAGTATCTGAAAGGTGTTGTAGAACGCTATGGCTGGCCTGATAGCATGATTGCAGGGTCAGAAGCATCACATGCTGCATTTCTCTTGGTTCAGCATTCAAATGACAACGATTTTCAGAAGCATGCACTGACGCTCATGACTGAGGTGCTTGATCATGGCGGAATCGACCTGGAGGACTATGCGTTTTTGTATGACAGGGTCCAGGTGCGCGAAGGAAAACCTCAGAAGTATGGATCTCAAGCGTACTCGGACAGCCTGGGCGTCTACCATTTCTACCCTATAGCTGATTCAATCAACATCGACGCCCGGCGTGCAGAAATGGGAATGATGCCGTTTTCAGACTACATCAGGTTGATGAAGCAAGTTTATCAATTTGAGTAGATCTCGGGTTTGTCAGAATGCAGAGCAAGCGCATGTTGCTGACTCGCCTATCTGTTTTACTGATCTGAAACGGTTATTTTCTGGCAGGGGAGCGCTGGCTCGCCGCAAATCCGCCAACCGTTCGCCGTGGAAAAAATCCGCTCATGGACAAAAAACTCCTCGTCATCGCAATCGCAGTCGGCGCCATGGTGATAACGACGTTGATTCAGGTCTTCATGCAGGGTCGCGAGTGGACTCCGAAAGGAAAGTTGCTGGTATGGGTCACCTTCCTCGCAGGTCTTGCGGTCTTGATTGGGTTCTCGATCTTTTTCCTGATGCGTTAGCTGGTGACCGCCCGCTATGATTTCGAATTCCTCGTTGAGCGCTCTTGAAGGCAGACATCAGCGACATGACCGGGCTGCACCGTATTGGGCAGCGACCCTTGTTGTTTTAGGTGCTACAGGCGTTTCGACGACATTTTTATCGTTGGGAGCATTCTGGGATGGATATGTACTCGACATCACGGGTCCCGCGTGGAATTACATCCTGTTTCGACGACTCTTCCACGGGTATGCCGACGACGCATGGACTCGATTCTTCACTCCCACGCGAACGCTGCTCATTTTTCTGGTTGTTGCTTTCGGGATCGAGTTCATCCAGTATCTGGAGCTATACGATTCTACGTTTGACCCATGGGACCTTGTGGCGTACATCTTCCTCTTGCTTCCCCTCTACGTTGTTGATTCCATGGTCAGGAGGGGGTAGTCGGACGAATATGCGCATGTTGCGGACTCGCAGTTCTGGGCGTACTGACCGCTCTCGGTGCGGGGTCTTGGGTCCGATACAGTTTTGACAGGTCAGTTGAAGAGAGCTACCCGGAGCGATTCCTGGATGATGTCCAATACGACATCGCCGAGCTCGAGTTTGTGCTTGGCCAGCATGCTGTTGATGGACAACTCACGTCAACGGGTCCTGGGATCCTGGCGACACACGTGTTCGTGGCTTCCGGGGGCAGAGCTCCGGACCTTGGCAGAGGAACGTGGGACGAGGCACTTTCTTCCGGTCGTATCGCCCTGGTTCAGAACCTGGGTGTCCTGTCGGCACTGGCCAACCATGACAGAGCGATTCGTGAGTCGCAGGATGCATGGAAAAACAACCTGGAATTGCCCCTCTGGACAGCAACGATGCGTGCAATCGCAAGTGCCGTGCCAAGCCTGATGATGAGCGGCTGTTTGGAGGCCCCGGTAGCAGCCCGATGCACGGCAGAGATTCTGCCTTTTGAAGGCCGCCGAGTCATGGACATGATCTCGAATGAATCGTTTATCGGTGACTTGAATCGGGATTATGCCTTTCGCGGATTGGCCGGTGCCCTTATCATGCAGTCCGTTCTTCCCGCGGCCAGAAAGCTGGAAGCCGAACTCATGAATGAGTTGGGTTTCCAGGATTGATTCAAACTCTGTGACAAGCCCATGCCTGCCTTCCCCCCGCCCTAATCGTGCCGCAGGGCCGTGGCCGGGTTCAGGCGCGCGGCCGACCAGGTCTGGGAAAGCACCGTGACGACCGCAATCAGGAGCGCGATGACCGATGCGCCCACCAGGATGATCCAGTCCACGTCCACGCGGTAGGCGAATGAATCCAGCCACCGGTTCGATGCGAGCCACGCCAGCGGCCAGGCGAACACGTTCGCCAGCAGGACCCACTTGGCGAAATCCACCACCAGGAGCTGCATGATGGAGCCCGACGATGCGCCGAGCACCTTCCGCACGCCGATTTCCTTCGTCCGCTGCGTCGTGGCGTAGCTGGCCAGACCGAACAAACCAAGGCAGGCAATCAGAATGGCCAGCATGGAGAACACGTTCACGACCCGACCCGTCACCCGGTCGCGGGCGTAGATCTCGTCGAATTCGTCGTCCAGGAACGTGTAGGAGAACGGATAGTCCGGATACACCGATCGCCACGCCGCCTCGGCGGCACCCACGGCATCGGGCACCCGACCCGCCTGGACGCGGGCCACGACCGTGCCGCCGGGATTGGTCGCCAGCGGGAAAATGATGAGCGGCTCGATGGGCTGATGGATGCCGGAGAAGTTGAAGTCCCGGGCCACGCCAATGACCTGCGTCCCCACGGAGTCCTGTGTGCCGATGTAAATCCGGCGTCCGACGGGGTCGTCCCAGCCGAGCTGTCCGACGGCCGTCTCATTCACGATGACGACGCCCTGGTTGTCGGCCTCCCGGTTCCGGTCGAAATTCCGGCCCTGCGCCATCTCAATGCCGAGGGCCGGCAACGTCTCGGGGGCGGCGGCCATGTTGCTCCAGATCCAGATGTCCTCGTCGGGTACGCCCTCGGGCCGGACGCGCGTCCGCCCGAAACCCCGCCCCGGGACGTTGCCGGCCGTGGAAACCGATGTGAACGCCGCGTTCCGTTCGAGTTCATCCCGGAACAGGTCCTGTGTCTGGGCCATGCTGCCATCCACCATGTCCAGCAGCATGACCTGCTCCCGGTCGTAGCCCATGTCCCGCTCCTGGATGTAGCCGAGCTGTTTCTGCACCATGCCCGTCGTGCCAATGAGCGCAATGGACAGCGCGAACTGGAACACGACGAGCCCGACGCGGACGTACTGCCCGCTCCGGCTCGTCTTGAACCGCCCCTTGAGGACAGCGATGGGCTTGAACCGGGCGAGGACGAACGCCGGATACAGACCGGCCAGCACGCCGGCCACAAGCACCAGCAGCAGGGCCGACCCCACCAGCAACAGCGGATTGCCGGTGGCCAGGCGCAGGTTGGTCTCGGCAAGGGTATTCAAGGCCGGCAGGAGCGTCCAGGCCAGCACCAGGGCCAGTACGAGCGCCGTGAATGCCGTCAGCACGGATTCCACCATGAACTGGCGAACCAGCTGCCCCTCGGTCGAGCCGACCACCTTGCGCATGCCCACTTCGCGGGCCCGGTCGGTACTCCGGGCGGTCGACAGGTTCAGGTAGTTCACGACCGCAATCAGCAGGATGAGCAGTGCGATGGCCGCGAACACGATGACCGTATTCCGATCGCCCTTGTTCTGCACGGGGTCAAAAATCACGTCCGACGATCCGAGATGAACGTCGGTCAGTGGCTGCAAGGTGATGTCGAAGTTTTCGGCCACACCGTTGTCCCGGACGTGCTTCGTGAGCCGCGCATCGAACCCCTCGGCCGAGGCCCCGGGGGCGAAGCGCGCGTAGGTCGGCATGGCGACCGACCCCCATGTCTCGGTGAAAATGGGATTCGTGGAACCGGGCTGTTGGTTGGCCCGGGCCTGGGCACTGACCGTTTCCATGGAGCCGAGCGCATCGAACTCGAAATGCGTGTTCTCCGGGAGGTCGCGCAGGACGGCCGTCACGGTCAACTCCAGGCCACTGCCGGTCTGGACCGGCTGTCCGACGGCCGATTCGTTCCCGAACAGCGAGCGCGCCAGGGACTCCGTAAGCACGAGCGAATAGGGCTCCCGCAGAGCGGTTTCCGGATTGCCCTCCACGAACGCGAAGTCGAACACCTCGAATACGTTCGGATCGGCGTTTCGCAGCTGCTCGGCGTAGATGGGCATGTCGCTCCCCCGACGCAGCAACGTTTGGCCGCCGAACGTCATACGCACGGCCGCATCGATTTCCGGGAAGGCATCGGCAATCGTCCACCCCACCGCGGGCATGGTGATGCCCACCCGCTGATTGTTTGTTCCAAGCGCCTTGTCGACGGTCAGGACCCGATAGATCCGGTCCCGGTCCTGGTGCATGTCCTCGAACGAGACTTCCCGCTCAATGAACAGCACGATGAGCAGACAGGCGGCCATGCCGGCGGCGAGTCCGAAAATATTGATGAAGGCGTAGACGGGCTGGCGCCGGACGTGGCGCCAGAACAGGCGGGCTTGGTTCGAGAACATGTGCGTCTGAACGGATGATATGGTTCTGCGAGTGGGGGCCGCCGGGCTGCGTACGTATCATCCGGAAAGAAGGATGCACGGCGGCCCATCAAACCGTTCGGCTCTGTGCGTCCACGGTCCAGGTATCCACGACCTCGTCGCCGTCCACCACGTACACCTCGCGCTGCGTGTTCACGACGACACACGCGTGGTTGGGGATGATACGCACGGTGTCGCCCACGTCGAGGGTCGCCCCCCCGCGCACGCCGACCCAGCCGTGCTCTTCGGAGAGCCCCGTTATCCGGTGATGCGGCAGCGGCTCCATGGTCTGGTGGTTGTACAGGATGACCCCATATCCCTCGTGTCCGTAGGCGGAGTCGGAGGTGAAGACTTTCTTGCCGGCATCCAGGAAGAGGCGTTCGCCACCGTCCCGGTTCCGATGCTTCGAGATGACGGTGGCCTGGACGGTCAGGGCGCACTGGCGGTAGGAGGCCACGCCGAGGCCCACCTGCGTGGCATCGTGGAAGACGTAGTTTCCGGGGCGGATTTCGGTCACCCGAAATCCGCCCGTAACGGCGTTCTCGAAGTAGCGGAGGCTGGGGGTGGAGCCTATGCTTATCTCAAAGGCGGGGCGAACAGTATCTCCAGATTGCTTTCTGGCATCCTCTCGCGATGGTACAGCGAAACCGGCCTCGGTCGGCGCAACAGCCAAACCTGCCTTGGAAAGCCGGACGGCGGTCTCCAGCATGCGGTCGCGCTCGGCGTTGGAGGCCCGCCGCAGGGCCTGCTCCCGGGTTTCGCGGACGACGCCGTCGGCGTCGGGCTGCGGGCCGTAGTAGGCATCGCCCGCGTGGGTCAGGATGCCAATCAGGTCCAGGCCCGGCAGGTCCGCCATGGCGCGGGCCACCTCGGGCAAATCCGGATCGTCCCACTGCACACCGCATCGGTGGTAGCCGGCGTCGATTTCCAGGAGGACGCGGGCTCGGCGGTCGTGCGCGGCATACCAGTCCGAAACGGCGCGAGCACCTTCGGGCGTATCGACACAGAACGAAATCCGGGCTCCCGCATCTTCCAGTCGGACCAGGCGCGCCCACTTTTCGGCGCCGAGGGTGACGTAGGCCAGGCGGATATCGGTGAATCCCCGGGCCGCAAAGACTTCGGCCTCGCCCACCTTGGCCACGGTAAGACCCGTGGCGCCAGCGGTCCGCTGCAGGCCTGCCAGCGCCACCGACTTGTGTGTCTTGGTGTGCGGCCGGAGAGCCACGCCCTGCGTTTCGGCGCGTTCGGCCATGGCGTCCAGGTTGGTCTGGAGGCGCGTCCGGTCAATGAGGACGGCGGGCGTGGGGAGCTCGGAAATCAGCATGGCAATCCTATTCGTTCAACGCGTCGATGGCAGAAACCGGGATCCGGACCACGTCGGCCTGCCCGTCCTTGTGGGTGGTGAAGTGCAGGTAGGCGTCCGATGTGAACGGGTAGGGAATCCACGCCCCGTACTCGTACTCGGCGGTGTTCACGAGCGGCCCCAGATTGACCGGTTCGGACCAACCGCCCGCCGTGCGCCAGGAGACGTACAGGTCATCGCCGCCGAACGAGTCGTCGGCTGCGGTGCGGGAAAAGATGAGGAACCGCTCTGCCGGGTCCGCGAACACATCGGCTTCCGAAAACGCGGTATTGACCGGGCCCTCCAGCCGCGCGACGACGTATCCGCCGCTACCGAGCTCGGCGCGGTAGATGTCGGAACGTCCGGCACCACCCTCGCGGTCGGAGGCGAAGTAGATGACGCCGCCTTCGGTGACACTGGCGTGGAAATCATTGGCATCCGAATTCACGGCATCGAGCGGTTCGGGGGCCATCCAGTCCTCACCGTCGTGCATGGCAATCCAGATGTTGAAGTCCCGCATGCCTTCGTTCGCCTCTGCGGCTCCGTCGGCTGTGGAAGGAGCGACTTCCGCGCCGGCGTCGGCCGGATGCGGGCGGTCGGAGCTGAACAGGAAGGCGTCGAGCGCCGGATAGAAGCGGGGCGCGCGATCGTTGTAGGTGCCCGAAAACGGCATGACGGCCGGCGCGGACCACGTCCCGGTGGAATCCTGGATGGTTTCCCAGAGGGTGTGGCCGGACCAACCCTCGGCGTGGCGGCCGAAGACCATGCGGGTGCCCTCCCCGTTCATGCTCAGCCAGGCTTCCCCTTCCGGCGTGGAAATGTGGGGCACAGGCTCGGCGGTGGCGAAGGCGATGTCGTTCGCATCGGGAGCGTCGCCGCTGCAGCCCGCAAGCAGTACCAGAGACAGCAGGACGGCGGGCAAGAAGACGATGGCCAATGCGACGGCGGGAATTCGGTTGTGGAGCGGCATGAAGGTAATGCGTTCAGACGATGGACGATTGCCGGAAAAACACAGCGCACGAAAAAGGCCCGCCGACGATTGTCAGCGGGCCTTCAATATACGATGAGGGACGAGCCTCAGTTGTGCTGTCCGACGTGCCCCATGGATACGCGCAGGCGGTTGCGGGCCCGCTCCAGAGCGGCCGCGTACAGTGCGCGCTCTTCTTCGGACGTTGCCGCGTCCAGGACTTCCTGGGCGCGCTGCTCGGCCGAGCGGGCGCGTTCAACGTCGATCTTGCTGGCCATTTCAGCGGTTTCCGCCAGGATGGTCACCCGGTTGCCCGAGACCTCCAGGAAGCCGCCGCTCGTGGCGAACGGAATCCGGGTGTTCTTGGCGTCGGTCACCGTCAGCGTTCCCACGGCGATGGTCGCGACCATCGGGGCGTGATTGTACAGCACGGCGAACGATCCTTCGAGGCCCGGGGCCTGCACGGAAACGGCATCACCTTTGTAGATGGAGCCGGTCGGCGAAACGATGTCAACGTGGAGTGTGCCAGCCATGATGGGGTCCGTTTGGGTTGAAGTCCGTCAGGATCAGGCCTGCGCGAGCATTTTCTCGCCGTCGGCAATCACGTCCTCGATCACACCCTTGTAGGCGAAGGCCTGCTCCGGCAGGTGATCGAGTTCGCCGTTCAGGATCATGCGGAAGCCACGGATGGTGTCCTCCAGCTTGACGTAGACGCCAGGGTTGCCCGTGAACTGCTCGGCCACGAAGAACGGCTGCGACATGTAGCGCTGGGCACGACGGGCGCGGCCCACCACCAGCTTGTCTTCGTCCGAGAGTTCGTCCATGCCGAGGATGGCAATGATGTCCTGCAGTTCCTTGTAGCGCTGCAGCAGCTGCTTCACGTCCTGAGCCGTGTTGTAGTGCTCGTCACCGATGATGAGCGGATCGAGGATCCGGCTCGTGGAATCGAGCGGATCGATGGCCGGGTACAGACCGAGGGCCGCAATCTGGCGCGACAACACGGTCGTGGCGTCAAGGTGGGCAAAGGTCGTGGCCGGAGCCGGGTCGGTAAGGTCGTCCGCCGGGACGTACACGGCCTGGACCGACGTAATGGCGCCCTTCTTGGTCGATGCAATGCGTTCCTGCAGCTCACCCATTTCCGTGGCCAGCGTCGGCTGGTAACCCACGGCGGAGGGCATGCGGCCCAGGAGGGCCGATACTTCCGAACCGGCCTGCGTGAAGCGGAAAATGTTGTCCACGAACAGCAGCACGTCGCGGCCGCCGAGATCGCGGAAATGCTCGGCGATGGCCAGGCCGGAGAGGGCCACGCGGGCACGGGCTCCCGGAGGCTCGTTCATCTGACCGAACACCAGCGATAGCGTGGATTCCTTCATGGCTTCCAGGTCGACCTTCGACAGGTCCCAGTCGCCTTTTTCCATGCCTTCCATGAACGCATCGCCGTACTTGACCACGCCCGACTCCAGCATTTCGCGGAGCAGGTCGTTGCCTTCACGGGTCCGCTCACCCACACCGGCGAACACCGACAGACCGTCGTGCTCCTTGGCGATGTTGTTGATGAGCTCCTGGATGAGCACCGTCTTGCCCACACCGGCACCTCCGAAGAGACCGATCTTCCCACCACGGGAGTAGGGCTCGAGCAGGTCGATGACCTTGATGCCGGTCTCGAGGACTTCCACTTCCGTGGAGAGTTCGTCGAACGCAGGCGGCGCAGCGTGGATGGGGCGGCGCTCTCCGGACTTGGGCTGGGGCAGCCCGTCAATGGCGTCGCCGACCACGTTGAACAGACGGCCGCGGATGCCTTCGCCGGTGGGCATGGAAATCACCATGCCGGTGTTCCGTACCTCCGTGCCGCGGGTCAACCCGTCCGTGGAGTCCATGGCGATGGCCCGGATCCGGTTCTCACCGAGGTGCTGCTGCACTTCGAGAACGATCTTCTGGCCGTCCTTGCCGGTGATTTCGAGTGCGTCGAGGATGTCCGGTACGGAACCGGCAGGGAACTCGGCGTCGATGACGGGACCGACAATCTGAACAACTGTGCCCTTGGCCGTCTTTGCTTCCATTGGAATCTGAACTTGGGAATTGGTAAATGCTGCGCAGGCCCGCAAAAATACGGACACCTTTTCGTCCATGCGACGCGAAGAACCCCCGGATGGCCCTCGGGATCGCAAAGATACGGGGAATTTCCCCGCGTTCCTGCTATCTTCAACGTTCTGAACCCGAGTCATGCATCCAATTCCGGTACGCCATGCGTCATCTGCCTCTTCTAGCCCTGCTTCTCCTGGTCCCGACCACGCAGGCCCAGGACGTGCCCTCCATCGCCGAGAAAACCGCCGGTATGACCCACATTGACGGGTATCACGACGTCTATCTGGACAACACGACCGGCAAGATCTGGTGGGAAATCGGTTCATTCGGAGAAGAATTCCTGTACGCCACGGCCATGGCCACCGGCCTCGGCTCGAACGACATCGGCCTGGACCGCACGCAGCTGGGCGGCCAGTGGGTAGTCAAGTTCGAGCGATACGGCCCGAAGGTCATGCTCGCCGTTCCCAACCTGGACTACCGGGCCGATACGGACAACCCGCTCGAGCGCAAATCGGTGGAAGATGCGTTTGCCTCCGGCGTGCTGCACGGGTTCACGGTGGCGGCCGAATCGGACGGCCGGGTACTGGTCGATGCGACCGACTTTTTCCTGCGGGATGCGCGGAACGTCGTGCAGACCCTCCAGCGCTCGGGCGAGGGCAATTTCCGGCTGGATCCGTCGCGCAGCGCCCCCTGGCCGGACATGACCAAGGGCTTCCCGGAGAACACGGAGGTTGAAGTCATGCTCACCTTCACAGGCGACAACCCGGGCAGTGAAGTGCGATCGGTGGCCGCCGTCCCGGAAGCCTTCACCGTGCGCCAGCGCCACTCCATCATCAAGCTGCCGCCGCCCGGCTACGAGCCGCGCCTGGCCGATCCGCGTGCGGGCTATTACGGCGTAACGTATGCCGACTACACCACGCCCATCGGCGAGGACATGCGGGTCCGTTACATTTCACGGCATCGGCTGGAGAAAAAGGATCCGACGGCCGAGCGCAGCGAGGCCGTGGAGCCCATCATCTACTATCTGGATCCGGGTACGCCGGAGCCGGTCCGTTCCGCCCTGCTGGAAGGCGGTCGCTGGTGGAACGAGGCGTTCGAGGCCGCCGGCTTCATCAATGCCTTCCGCGTGGAAATGCTGCCCGCGGGCGCCGATCCGCTGGACGTGCGCTACAACGTCATCAACTGGCTGCACCGCTCGACGCGGGGCTGGAGCTACGGGTCGAGCATCACGGACCCCCGCACGGGTGAAATCCTGAAAGGGCACGTGCAGCTGGGCTCCCTGCGCGTGCGCCAGGACTACCTGATTGCCGAGGGGCTGCTGGCGCCCTATGACGCCGAGTCCATTGCCCGCCGCGAGGCATCGGGCGAAGATCCCATGCTGGAAATGGCCCTGGCGCGCATCCGTCAGCTTTCGGCCCATGAAATCGGGCACACCATCGGCATCATGCACAATTTTGCCGCATCCCCCACCGACCGCGCGAGCGTCATGGACTACCCGGCCCCGCTGCCCGTGCTGCGCCCGGACGGAACGGTCGATCTGGACCATGCCTACGACACCGGAATCGGCGAATGGGACGAATATGCGGTCCGCTACGGATACACGGAGTTCGCCCCGGGAGCTGACGAAAAAGCGGAACTCGAGGCCATCCTCAAGGAGATGCGGGACAAGGGGTTGATGTTCATTTCCGATTCCGATGCGCGCGCCCCCGGGGGTGCCCATCCACAGGCGCATCTGTGGGACAACGGGGCCAACCCCGTGACCACGCTCGATGACTTCATGGCCATCCGTCGCCAGGCCCTGGACCGTTTCGGCGTGGCGAACCTGCGTCCCGACCGCCCGCTGGCGCTGCTCGAGGAAGTCCTCGTGCCGCTGTACCTGGGGCACCGCTACCAGGTGGAAGCGGTCTCCAAGCTGGTGGGCGGCATGGACTATGCCTACGCCATGCGCGGAGACGGCCAGCCGCCGCCGACGCCCATTCCGGCCGACGTGCAGGAACGCGCGCTTGGCGCCTTGCTGGACGTGCTTTCGACCGAGAATCTGGCCCTGCCCGAGCACATCCGGACCGGCATCCCGCCCCGTCCGCCCGGTTTCGGGCGCAACCGGGAGCTGTTCCCCCGCGAAACGGGTCTCGTTTTTGACCCCTATGCGCCTCCGGCCGTCGTGGCCGACATGGTGTTCGACCTGCTGTTGCATCCGGAGCGGGCCGCTCGGTTGACGACGCAGAAGGATATCAACCCGCAGCTCCCCGACCTGCCGCAGGTCCTGACGGCGGTCACGGACCGGGTCTTCACGGGCAACGTGCCGCGGGGCGGGTACGAGGCCGAGCTCGAACGGATCGTGCAGCGGACCTGGGTGCATGCGCTGCTTTCTGCCGCCGCATCGGACCGCTATCCGGCTGCCGCTCGCTCGCGCGTGTCCTACCACCTGCGGGCCATCCATATCTGGCTCCAGGAGAACATGGACGAGCACGACGTGGAGACACGGGCGCACCGGACGGACCTGTTCGACGCCATTGACCGCTGGATTTTCCGCCCGTATCAGCCCGATGAACGACGCCCATCCGTGACTGCGCCTCCCGGCGCGCCCATCGGGGGGTGACCGTTACGCGTCTTCGTCCGCCGGACCGCCGTTGCCGCCGAAATTGTGCTGGTAGCCCTGCGGAAAGAGGGGCAGCAGGCCGGTTTCGGGACTGTAGGTGCGCAGGCCCTTCGTGGCTTCCTCGATGTTGCCGATGACGGAGACGCCGCCCATGGCATCGATGAGCGGGACGTCGTCCGGGTGGACGGTGAACAGCAGTTCGTAGTCCTCACCGCCGAACAACGCGAACGTATCGACATCTTCCATGAACTGGTCGGCCACGGCGCGGGTCTCCTCGTCAAACGGCAGGGCGGGGATGCGGATGGTGGCGCCCACCTGGCTGGCAGCGGCAATGTGATGGATTTCCGAGGCCACGCCATCGGATACATCAATCATGGACGTGGGCTTGACGCCGGCCTTGCGCAGGCCCTGCAACACATCCAGGCGGGCCTTGGGGCGGAGTTGGCGGCCGATGACGTACCGGTGGGCATCCAATTGCGGCTCGTAGGCATCGCCCAGGTCGTTCAGGGCCTGCCGCTGGTCCAGCAGGATTTTCAGCCCGGCGTAGGCCGCACCGATGTCGCCCGACACGCAGATCATGTCGCCCGGATTGGCGCCCCGCCGGAACGTGACCCGCTCCGGCGACACGTGCCCCACGACCGTGACCGACAGATACAGCGCGTGGGCCGTCGTGGTGTCGCCACCCACGATCTGCATGCCGTAGTGCTTGCAGGCATCGAGCATTCCGGTATACAGCCCGTCGACCATTTCGACCGAAAGGTTGCGGGGAATGCCCAGCGTCACGGTGGCGTAGAGGGGCTCGGCGTTCATGGCCACCACATCGCTGGCATTCACGGAAATGGCCTTCCAGCCCAGGTACGGCATGGGCGTGAACGCGCGGTCGAAGTGCACGCCTTCAATGAGCGCATCGGTCGTCATGACGTGCATGCGGTCGTCGCTCACGCGGTAGACGGCAGCGTCGTCCCCGATGCCCATGATGAGGTCTTCGGGGCCCGGAGCGGCGGCTACCTGCTCGCGGAGGCGATCGATGAGGCCGAATTCGCCGAGGTTCGAAACAGGTGTGAAGGTGCTCATGTCGTTGGGTGGGTTTGGGGATGCGATGGGCAAAGGACGCCCTGGAAGGCCACGCCGCGTGCGCCCGTGACGGACGGCATGCCGGTGGCCACGCCGTTCCAGGCTTCGTGGGCCAGTACGGCAAAACAGATGGCCTCTTTGGCGTCGACGTCGGCGCCGAGTTCGGAAAGGGGAGATACGGGGAGCGGGTGCGTGCCGGACGCGTCCAGGCCCTGCCGGAGTCCCGCCAGGAGGGTGCGGTTGTGGGCCCCGCCACCCGATACGTACAGGTGGTCCGCGCCGGGAGCGTACGTCCGGATGGCGTCGGTGATGCTCCGGACGGTCAGGGCGGTAAGGGTGGCAATCGTGTCCTCGGGCGAGAGGTTGGCGGCGCGGGCTTCGGCCAACCGTTTGTCCAGATAGGCGTCCGAGAACAACTCCCGCCCCGTGGACTTGGGCGGCGCGAGGTGGAACCAGGGATGGTCCAGCCAGGCGGCCAGGAGGGTTTCATCGGGTCGGCCGGATGCGGCCCTCGCGCCGCCCTCATCGAACGACTCGTTGAACAGCCGCTGCATGGCGCCGTCAATCAGACGGTTGGCCGGGCCGGTGTCGAACGCCCGGACGGCGCCGCGCTCCGCGTTCGGGGGAAGCAGGGTCATGTTGGCAATGCCGCCCAGGTTCAGCAGGATCCGGTATTCGGCGGGATGGGTGTACAGGCACCAGTCCACGTACGGCACGAGGGGCGCCCCCTGCCCACCCAGGGCCACGTCGCCTGTGCGAAAGTCGCCGACCACGGGTACGCTGAGGAGGTGGGCGAGCATGGACGGGTTGCCGGCCTGGAGGGTGTAGGGGGGATCGGCGTCGGGGGCATGCCACAGGGTCTGTCCATGCGAGCCCACCAGGCCGAGCCGCTCGGTTGGCAGTCCGGCTTCCCGCAGGGCGGCCCGGGTGCAGGCGGCGTAGAGGGCGGCCAGGCGGGCATCCAGCGAGCCGATCATGCTGGCGGGGGCCGGGTTTGTGCCGGGGGCTGCGCCCATGGCCGATTCCAGGTCGGCCTTCAGGTCAGACGGGAGCGGGAAAACCTGGTGGTGCAGGACCTCCAGGCGGAGCTCCCGGCCGGTGCCGGTCACGTCCACCAGGGCCACATCGACCCCGTCCAGGGACGTGCCCGTCATGATTCCCGCCGTGATCATGCCGTTCCCGTGGCCTTTTGACGCATTTCGTGGGCCTTGCGGGAAAAGTCCCCGGCCCGCTCCGGGTGTTTCAGGGCCAGCTTCTCGTACACCGCGGCCGCGTCCAGATAGTAGGCCTGGTTGGCATAGATGCGGGCGAGCGTTTCGCTGACCACTTCTTCCGGCTCGTTGGCGGCTTCGGCTTCCGCCAGTTCCTCTTCGGAGAGGGGCTGGACATCCGGATCGGGCACAATCCGGGCGGTTTCCAATTCTTCGATGAGGCGGTTCAGGTCTGCGAACCCCTGGGTGGAAGAATCACCGGGCGCACCGTCCGCTCCAGCGCCGGCGACGGAACCAGCAGCAGCACCCGCATCAGATCCGCCAACCGCGCCAGCCGCCTGGGCACCGTATTCGCGGCGCAGGACCGCCATCCGGAGGCCTTCCTGGACCACGGGGCTTCCCGGGCAGAGCCGCGCCGCGTGCTGCCAGTGGTGGCAGGCCGTTTCCAGGTCCTGTTCGCCTTCCGATGCGCGCGCCAGCAGGACGCGCGGCGCGGCGGCGAGGGGCGCCTGCCGGACCAGGTCATCGAGCATGCCGCGGGCGGCACTGAAATCTCCTTCTTCCAGGAGCAGCATGGCACGATGGATGTCTGGAGTCGCGGAAGTCATGGGCTTATGGGATGACGGCGTCGGATCGCCTGAAGCAGGTTGTACACGGTAACAAACAAAAAACCGGCGGCAAAAAGAAGCTGGAACGGCAGCCCGGCCCAGTGTCCGGCGTCCACCAGCCGGAACACCCAGTACACCGACCAGACGGCCAGGATTCCTTCCACCCAAACCAGCATCGGAATACCCATGGATGCATAGGGCAGCTGCCACCAGGCCCGGGGCGCGCGTCCACCGGCTGCGAATTTCGGGGTGCGGTGGAACGGGGTTTCCCGCCCTACCAGGACTTCGAGCGCCGCGACCGTGTTGTTCACGCACATCCCGACACTGCCCGCCATGAAGACCGGAAACAGCGCCATGCGTCGCATCCAATCGGGGTGGGCCGTCTGCTGCGACCGCACGTGCGCCAGGAGGAATCCCAGGAACCCCAGCAGCCCCACGGACATGACGGCAAAGTACAGGTCGCCCGGGCCGTCCCGCAAGAGCAGGACCGGCGCGTGCACGAGCGCCGCCAGCAACAGGAAGGGAAACACCAGGTTGGCCGTCAAATGCAGGAGGCCCTCAGCCTTCACGCGGCGCGGGAGCCGCGCCCGGAGCAGCCGGGGCAGCAACTTCACGGCCGTCTGCACCCCGCCTTTCGTCCAGCGGTGCTGTTGCATGCGGAACGCGTTCATGGATACCGGCAATTCGGCCGGGACCACGGTGTCCACGTCGTATTTCAATCGCCAACCCATCAATTGCGCGCGGTAGCTCAGGTCCAGATCCTCGGTCAGGGTGTTGGACTCCCACCCTCCGGCCGCCTCAATGGCTTCCCGCCGCCACACACCGGCCGTACCGTTGAAATTGATGAAGCACCCCAGCGCCTGCCGCATGGGCTGCTCGATGGTGAAGTGCGCATCGAGTCCGAACGCCTGGACCCGCGTGAGCAGCGATTCGTCCTCGTTCAGGTGCCCCCACCGGGCCTGCACCAGACCCACGTCCGGCGCATCGAGCTGCGGCACCAGCCGCCGCAGAAAATCGGCCCCCGGCAGGAAGTCGGCGTCCAAGATGGCAATCAGGCTGCCCGTGGCGGTGTCCAACCCGTTCTGCAGGGCGCCGGCCTTGTAGCCGTCACGCGATGAGCGTCGAACGTGTACGATGTCGACGCCGCGGGCCGTCCACTCGGCCACCCTCTCCGCCACCACCTGCACGGTTTCGTCGTCCGAATCATCGAGGACCTGGATCTGCAACCGGTCCCGGGGCCAGTCCAGGCGCGCGCACGCATCGGTTATCCGGGCGGCCACATGGCGCTCATTATAGAGCGGAATCTGGACGGTCACGCGCGGGAGCCCGGCGAGCGCATCTTCCGGAAATGCAGGATCTGCTGATTGGCCATCTGCATCGGCGTGGCCCCGCCGGATGTCCACCCATGCCAGCAACAGGAGATGCACGCCGAACACGAACAACACCAGCATGGCCAGTGCATATAGAACCGGGACTACCAATTCGACGTGGCCGCGGTAAAGATGTCGTCGGCGATTTTTTCCAGGGCGGCGCTCGCGGCCGCCTCCTCGAGCGAGGGGTCCAGGGGATCGTAGTCCTCGAACGCCGAGAACGACCGGTTCAGCAGTTCCTGCTCGCGGACGCGGTCGGTGTAGACGACCTGGACCGCGATGGACACCCGGTTGCGGCTGGCCTGCTCGTTGCCGGTGATGGATGTGGGCTGGTTGGTGTAGCGCAGAATCCGGGCGCGGAGCACGGCGTCGGCCCGATTCTCGTCCTGCTCGAGCGAGAGCCGCGTCTGCTGGACGAACCGGTCCAGGAGCAATTCTGTCATGGTATCCTCGAGCGAGGTCACCGTCGAGACGCTCTCATCGATCACGAGTGGCACGGCAATGGTCCCGAGGTGTTCGGGAATGCTGGCACCCGTGAAGGTATAGTATCCGCAGCCGCCCAGGGCGAGGACGGCGGCGACCAGCAGCACGGCGCGCGAACAGGCGGTATGCAGGCGGCGCATCATTCGTCGAGGACGTCCATGTCCTTCAGTTTCCGGTAGAGGGTGCGCTCGGAGATCCCGAGGGCCTCGGCGGTCTGCCGGCGGTTGCCTTCGAATCGTTCCAGGGCGGTGGCAATCAGGGTCCGTTCGGCTTCCTCCAGGGTCGGGAGCCGACTGGGGTCATCGTTCTCAACCGACGCCGCCCCTTCTTCGTCCAGCTCATAGGGCACGTCTTCGATATATCGATCTTCGTCGCCGCCGTGCAGCATGAGGTAGCGGGGCGCATCTTCCGGCTCGGCGGTGGCGCGGCCCGAGGGCGCGGGTCCGGCAGCGTGCCCATGCGAATGCCCGGCCGAATGCCCGTGTTCACCGCGCGCCACGCCCGCAGAACCGGACCCGGTACCGGAACCGGACGCGGCCATGAGGGCCATCTGCTCTTTCATTCCCCGCACTTCCTCGCGCAATTCAATCAGGGCCCGGTATATGATTTCGCGCTCCTTCCCGCTCTGCCCCGAATCGCTCGAAAAACTCTCCTGTCCGGCCGCGTGCCCCACCGGAACCAGGCCCACGCCGGAGCCACTCGCCGACACGCCCCGCAGATACGGCCGCACGTCCTCGGCGGTGACTTCATCGCGGCCCAGCAACACCACGGTCTGCTCGGCCACGTTGCGCAGCTCGCGGATGTTGCCCGGCCAGCGGTACTGCAGGAAAAGCGAGCGCGCATCGCTGGACAGCCGGGGCGCCGACGAATTGTATTTCTGCGCGAACCGGTGCTGGAAATGCTCGAAAATGGGCAGGATGTCCTCGCGCCGCTCCCGGAGCGGGGGCACGCGGATGATGACCGTGCTCAGCCGGTAGTACAGGTCCTCGCGGAACCGCCCGGCTTCCACTTCCCGCGCCAGGTCCTTGTTCGTGGCCGCAATCACGCGGACGTCGGATTTCAGGAGATTCGATGCGCCCACGCGGCTGAATTCGCCCGTCTCCAGCACGCGAAGCAGGCGGACCTGCGCCGTGAGGGGCATTTCGCCGATCTCATCCAGGAAAATGGTGGATGCGTTGGCCTCCTCGAAGTACCCCGTACGCCGCTCGACGGCCCCGGTGTAGGCGCCCTTCTCGGCCCCGAACAATTCGGATTCGATGAGCCCCTCCGGAATGGCCCCGCAGTTCACAATGAGCATGGTCTTGTGCCGGCGGGCACTGAGGTCATGGATGGCATGCGCCACCAGTTCCTTGCCGACCCCGCTCTCCCCCTCAATGAGCGCCGTTATGCCCGTTGCAGCAATCTGGCGTACGCGGTCAATGACGTGCCGGATGCCGGGCGACGTGCCGATGATCCCGAACCGTTCCTGGAGTGAGCTTCTGTCCATGGCGTCAGGCCGTGTGCGAGGACAGACCCAGGGCCGTGCCCAGCAGTGTCGCCGAGGTGCAATCGTCCACGCGGACGCGGACGTACTGGCCCTTCTCGTAGGACTCCCGGTCGAAGACGACCATCTTGTTGGTGTCCGTCCGGCCGGAGAGCTGCTCGTCGCTGCGGCGCGACGGGCCCTCGACGAGCACCACGTGTTCACGGCCGATTTCCGCCCGGTTGCTCTCCAGCGAGATCCCGGACTGCAATTCAATGATGTCGGTCAGGCGTCGCTTCTTGACGGCTTCCGGCACGTCGTCCGTGTATTTGCGGGCGGCGTACGTGTCCGGCCGCTCGGAATACATGAACATGTAGGCGTGTTCGTAGCGGACGGCTTCCATGAGCGACAGCGTATCCTGGTGCTCCTCCTCGGTCTCGCCGCAGAATCCGGTAATGATGTCCGTGGACAGCGAGACGCCGGGCACGATCTTCTTGGCCCGCTCGACGAGGTCCAGGTACTGGTCCCGCGTGTAGGTGCGCCGCATGCGGGCCAGCATGTCGGTGTTGCCGTGCTGGACGGGCAGATGGATGTAGTTGCACACGTTCGGCCGCTCGGCGTGTACGTGCAGCAATTCCTCGGAGCAGTCCTTGGGATGGCTCGTGGAATAGCGAATACGCAGCTCGGGCGAAATCAGGCTGATCCGGTACAGCAACTCGGCAAACGATACGCCCGGCGCGCTGTACGAATTCACGTTCTGTCCGAGCACCGTGACCTCCTTGAAGCCGGCCTCGACCAGGGCCTTGCACTCGTCCAGGATGCTCTCGGCGGATCGGCTGCGCTCGCGGCCCCGCGTGAACGGGACGACGCAGAACGAGCACATGTTGTCGCATCCCCGCATGATGGTCACGAACGAGGAAATCCCGTTCGTATCGTACCGGACGGGCAGGATGTCATCGTACGTCTCCTCCTTCGAGAGCTGCACGTTGACGGCCGCCTGGCCCGTATCCCAGGCCTGGGACAGCAGGTTCGGCAGGTCGCGGTAGGCATCCGGGCCGACCACCATGTCCACCAGCTTCTCCTGCTCCAGGAGCTTGTGGCGCAGCCGCTCGGCCATGCAGCCCAATACGCCCAGCCGGAGGTCGGGATTGCGCTTGGTCTTCTCGGAGCGGAGCTCATCCAGGCGGCGTCGCACCTTCTGCTCGGCGTTCTCGCGGATGGCGCAGGTGTTGATGAGCACCACGTCGGCCTCCGCGAGGTCGTGCGTGAGCCCGTACCCGCCCTCTTTCAGGACCGACGCAACGATTTCCGAATCCGATACGTTCATCTGGCACCCGTACGTCTCGATGTACACGTTGCGGTGCCCGGAGGCCGTGGCGGAAATCGACTTCGGGCGGTCCAGTTCGGCCGGATCGTCCAGGATGGGGATGTCGTCGGTAAGCTGCATGGTCCTCGTCGGTGAAGGACAGGTGGAATACCCGACAAAATGTCAGGTTCCGAATCCCGCCGGCATTTGTGGGCGTTACACCGGCCATTCACAATCGCAATCTCCTGACCGCGCACCGCGCAGACTCCCATGGCTGGCCACAATAAATGGTCAAAGATCAAGCGGCAGAAGGCCGTAACCGATGCCCGGCGCTCCAAGGCCTGGGCCCGCATTACCCGTGATATCATGGTGGCCGCCCGCGAAAGCGGTGGCGACATCGGCATGAATCCGCGCCTGGCGCTCGCCGTGGACAAGGCCAAGGGCGAAAACATGCCCAAGGACAACATTGAGCGGGCCATCAAACGCGGCACGGGCGAAATCCAGGGCGCCGACTACGTCGAAATGGCGTACGAGGGCTATGCGCCGGGCGGCATTGCGGTTTTTGTTGATGCGCTCACCGACAACACCAACCGTTCGGTGGCCGACATCCGGGCCGTGTTTTCGAAGGCCGGCGGCAGCCTCGGCCAGAGCGGCTCCGTCGCGTTCCAGTTTGAGCGGAAAGGAGTTTTCGAGGTCCCGGCTGACAAATACGCCGAGGACACCCTCTTCGAACTGGCGGTGGAAGCCGGCGCGGAAAACCTGGAGCTCGAGGACGACATGTTCGTGATCACGTCGCCCGTCGAAGCCTTCGGCGACGTCCAGCATGCGCTTGAGAAGGCCGACATCGAGATTGCCGAGTCGTCCCTGCAGCGGATTCCGACCACCACGACGGTCGTCGACGCCGAGACCGCGCGCAAAGTGGCCCGCCTGATAGAAAAACTGGAAGAACTGCAGGACGTGCAGTCCGTCTGGACCACCATGGAGTTCACGGAAGACACCCTGGAGGCCATTGCGTGATTATCCTGGGCATTGATCCGGGGTCGCACGTTACCGGGTTCGGCGTCGTGCTGGCCGAGGACGGCCGTGAGCGGCTGCTGGACTCGGGCATCATCCGCGTGGCGGGCACGCCGGACCACCAGCTCCGCCTGAAGCGGATTTACGAGGGTGTCTGCGAACTGATCGGCCTGCACAGACCGGATTGGTGCGCCATCGAAATGCCCATCTACGGCAACAACGCGCAGTCCATGCTGAAACTGGGCCGCGCCCAGGCCGCGGCCATGATGGCGGCCCTGAACCACGAAATTCCCGTCCTGGAATACACCCCGAAGCAGGTCAAGAAGTCCGTCACGGGCAACGGAAACGCCTCAAAGGAGCAGGTCCATTACATGATCCGCTCCATCCTGCACCTGGCCGACGACTTCGCCCTGACCATGGACACCACCGACGCCCTCGCCGTCGCCCTCTGCCACGCCCACCGCGACGAGCCCACCACCGGCGGCGGCAAAAAAGACTGGGCCGCCTTCATCCGGAACAACCCGGAGCGGTTGAAGGGTTAGGGCGTGTTCACACTACGCCAGAACCCGCTGTAGCTGTCAGAAATGGCGTTTATCACGGCGAGAGGAGTGAAGTATGGCAGCGTCATACGAGTGACGAACAACACAGAGAAACGCCATTTCCGACGCTACCCGAAGGGACGGGGCCAATTTGGCACCCACCGGCGTTGTCCTCACCTCGAGTAACGCTGCTACACTTCGGCTCGTCCGCCTTGGCGGACACCAAATTGGCCACCGTCAGCGGGTTCTGGCGTAGTGTGAACACGCCCTAGTTCTTCAGCGTCACGCCGCGCTCTTCGTCGCGGAGCTTGATGATTTCCTTGACCTCGTCCTGGTCCACGTCGCCGTGGCTCATGCGGTGGATGAGGTGCGCAATCTGATTGCCCTTGTGGGCAGCCTGGTTCCACTCGGGATGGGCCTGCTCGATGATGGCGACCAGGATCCGGATGTAGCCGTAGCGCTCCTCCTTGGTGGGGATGGCACCGATCTTGCGGGCGAAGAGCTCGGCGTTGCGGCCTACCTGGCGATCGGAGATTTTTTCGAGCTTGGTCATATCCGTTGGGAATCTGATGGGATGCGTTCGGACGTGTGCATTCGCGCGCGGTTCCCTAATTTGCCATGGTCCGCCATGAAAAAAGACCTCACAACATATCGCCTGGAGCTATTGCCCATCGTGCCGGCGTTCCATCGTCGCGCACGCAACAAGGGCCGGTTCGACGATGGACAACTGGTCTATTACGGCCCCATGCCCTCGTATTACGGCATTGGTGAGGTGCGCCGCATGGTGGACGGCTTCGTGAGCGTGGATTTCCGGGGAACCGGGCAGTTCGGCGTCCACGAGGATGTCTTCCGCCCCGAGTACCTGATTCCCATTCCCGCTTCCACCCTGAATCTCCTCTGATCCGGATTCGTCATGAACCTGCGGCACGTACTTCTGGTAACGCTCCTTCTGGCCGGGTGCAGCGACGCACCCACCATCCGCCCCATGATTGGCGGCGAAGTGGACGACTTCGAGGACGGCGATCCATACAGCCTCCTCGGCACGACGTGGACGGCTGTTGCGGACGGGGGCGAAACCACGGCCACCATTTTCGTTGACTCGCAGAATCCCCACCCGGGTTCCGTGTACCACCTGACGGTGGGCGGGCAGCGTCCCCTCGGCAGCGCGGGCAACCAGGTCTCCGGTGTACGCCTGCCCATGGGCGCCGAAGGGACGGCCGCCGATGTATCCACGTTCGATGGCCTGGAGCTGTCCATGCGCGGATCCATGGGTACCTTCATCGTCCAACTGGGTACCGCCTCCGTCTCGGACTTCGATTATTTCAACGCCTACATCGTGGCCTCCGACGAATGGACCACGTTCCAACTCCCTTTCTCCAAGTTCAATCAGGAAGGATTCGGCAAGCGCGTAACCTTCACGGGTGAGGACGTAACGCACATAGCCGTCTTCAGCGGAAATGAAGGACCCTACGACATCGCCATCGACGACATCCGCTTCTACCGAGCGGAAGACCCGGATCAGGACTGATCGCCCCCAACGAATCACCCCAGACTGAATCATGCACACCCTCGACGTCCAAGGCGTCCGCAAGCAGTACGACACCGTGCTGGCGGTCGACAATGTGAGCTTCAAGGCCGAGCCGGGGCGCATCCTCGGGCTCCTGGGGCCGAACGGCGCCGGAAAAAGCTCGACCATCCGGATGATCACCTACATCACCATTCCGGATGAAGGTCGCATCCTTTTCGGTAATGAACCGGTCAGCCCCCGCACGCAGGCCATCATGGGGTATCTGCCGGAAGAGCGTGGCCTGTATCCGAAGATGAAAGTGGCCGAGCAGCTGGTCTATTTCGGGGAGCTGAAGGGGCTTTCGCGGGCCGATGCCAAGCGGAAGGCGGCCTACTGGCTGGACCGGTTCGGCGCGCGCGACTGGGTGAACAAGCCCACGAGCGACCTGTCGAAGGGCATGCAGCAGAAAATCCAGTTCATTGCGACCATCCTGCATGACCCGAAACTGCTCATCCTGGACGAACCGTTCGGCGGCCTGGACCCCATCAACGCCGACCTGCTGCAGTCCATCATCATGGAATTGAAGGACGACGGGCGGACCATCCTGTTTGCCAGCCACCGCATGGAACAGGTGGAGCAGTTGTGCGACGACATCTGCCTGGTATCGAAGGGCCAGATCGTGCTGTCGGGGCCGCTGAACGAGGTCAAGCGCCGGTTCGGCCGGAACACCGTCGAGATCGATTTTGAAGGCACCCCTGATTTCGTGGATGCACTCCACGGCGTCCGGGTCACCCAGCGCAGTTCGCGCCACGTGCAACTGCAGCTCGGGGAAGGATCCGATCCTGCGGCCATCCTGCAGGCCGCCATTGCCGGGACGGACGAGCTCATCCGATTCGAGCGCATGGAACTCCCCATGCGGGAAATATTCGTCAAGGCCGTAACCGAGGAGCAGGGAGCGGCGGCCGCTGCCGAAGCCGGCGCGGACGTCCAAACCGTTGGAGGTGCCAAATGAACCGGATTTCTGTCATTGCCCGCAACGAATTCGTGACCCGGATCCGCACCAAGGGATTCATCATCACGACGCTCCTGGGTCCCATCATCCTGATCGGGTTCTTCGTGGTCATCGGCATTGTGTCGGTGAAATCGCTGACACCGGACCGCAGCGAAATTGCCGTACTGGATCCCGGCGCGCGGCTCGTGGACCGGCTTGAGAACGACATGATTTCCTTCATGCCCGTCGACGTGCCGGAGGATTCCGCGCGGGCGGCCGTCCTCGCGGGCCAGTGGGACGGGTACCTCGTGGTGCCGGAGGACGTGAGCACGGGCGGGACGCTCCGCTACTACACCACGTCCGGAGGCGGGTCCATCTTTTCGTCCGACCTGCGCAATACGGTCGTGGCGGCCGTTCGGGCGCTGCGCGTGGAAGAACAGCAGGTGGAGGCGGATGTGTACGAGTCCATCATGGCCAATGTGGCCTTTGACACGGTGCAGCTCACCGACACGGGCGAGGACCGGGGCAATACGGCGGCCTTCATGGTAGTCGGCTTTTTCATGGGCTTCCTCATCTACATGGCCATGCTCATCTATGGGTCGGTGGTCATGCAGGGGGTCATGCAGGAAAAGACCAACCGGGTCGTGGAAATCATCGTGTCCTCCGTCAAACCGTTCGACCTGCTGCTCGGCAAGGTCCTGGGCATCGGCGCGATGGGATTGCTGCAGATGACGTTCTGGGCCATCCTGATTGCCGCCGGCACGTTCTTCTCGGGAGCTGTCATCAGCCTGTTCGTGGATCCGGCGTCCTTGCAACTGCCCGCGACGGCATCGACCGACGAGGTCCTGGCCGCCATGGACTTCACCGTACCGGCCATCGGCGCCGACCTGTTCGTCTGGTTCGTGCTGTATTTCCTTGGAGGATACATGCTCTACGCCACGCTTTTCGCGGCCATCGGCTCGGCGGTCGAGTCGCAGCAGGATGCGCAGGGGCTGACCATTCCGGTGATGATGCCCATCATCATGTCCATCGTCTTCATCCAACCGGTCATTGAGGCGCCTGACTCCACGCTGGCGACGGTCCTCTCGCTCATTCCGCTGACGTCGCCCATCCCCATGGTCGTGCGGATAGCCGTGACCGATGTGCCGCTGTGGGAGATCGCCCTGTCGTACGGATTGCTCGTCGTAGCCATCCTGGGCGCGGTCTGGATTGGTGCCCGGATATACCGCGTGGGCATCCTGATGTACGGGAAGAAGGCCACTTATCGGGACATAGCGCGTTGGATACGGCAGTCGTAACGCCGTACCCTGTCGTACATGCTCCGCAACCTCTTTGCTTCCATCCCGCAGCAGGCCGCCATCCGTCTCGTGATGTTGACGGCCCTCGCGTGCGTGGTGGCGCTGCCGGCGGAAGCGCAGTATTTCCGGTACGGCAAGAACAAGGTGCACAGTGAGGACCGGACGTGGTTCTACCTGCAGAGCCGGCACTTCACGGTGTACTGGCACGACGGCAACGAGGACCTGGCCGATTTCACCATCCGGGCCGCCGAGGACGCCTATGTCCAGGTCTCCCGCCTCTTCGATTTCCGTCCGACGCGGACCATTCCCATCATCCTGTACGAGGACCACGGGGAGTTCGCCGTCACGAATGCCGTGGACCTGCCCACGTACACGGACGGCATTGGCGGCGTCACGGAACTCTTCAAGAACCGGATAGCCCTTCCCTTCACCGGCGACATGCGGGATTTCCGGCGGGTGCTGCACCACGAAATCGTGCACGCCATGCTGAACGAGTATTTCTACGACGGGACCATCCAGACGTTGATTTCGGGCGGGCCGACCGTCCGCCTTCCACTCTGGTTCAACGAAGGTCTGGCTGAATATGCCGCCCTCGGTTGGGATACCCAGTCGGACATGTTCGTCCGGGAAGCGGTGCTGTCCGGGCACCTCGCGGACATCCGCAGGCTGTCCGGGTACTTTGCCTACCGGGGTGGCCAGGGCGTCTGGGACTATGTGGCGGAGCAGTACGGCCAGGAGAAGATTGCCGAGATCCTGCGCCGCGTAAAGACACTGCGCAACGTGGACCAGGCCTTCGAGCGCTCCATCGGCATGAATCTCGATGAGCTCAGCGCACGCTGGCACCGGGCCCTCCGGGAAATCCATTTCCCTGAAGTCACGGCGCGCGAAAGCATGGCCGATCTCGGCCGCGCCCTCATCACGCGGGAGCACGGGTTCTACAATGTCAGTCCCGCACTGTCCCCGCTGGGCGACCGGATGGTCTACATCACCACCACGCAGGGACTGTTCGACATCTACCTGACGAACACCGGCGGCGAGGCCGAGCCCGTGCGACTGATTGCCGGACAGACGTCCCGGGACTTCGAGGCGCTGCCCGTACTCACGCCCGGATTGTCGTGGGCGCCCGATGCGCGGCGCGTGGCCGCCGCCGTACGCCGCGGCAGCGTCGAGAGCGTGGCCATCCTGGATGTGCGCACCGGCCAGCGCCGACACATCGACGTCCCGGCCGTGCAGCAAATCCTGAGCCTGGACTGGAGCCCGGACGGATCCCGCCTGGCCCTCAGCGCCAGTACCGGGCAGCAGAGTGACATTTTCGTGCTGGACCTGGCCACGGAAACCCTGTCGGCCGTCACCGACGACGTGTTCAGCGACCACGAACCGACGTGGCAGCCGGACAGCCGGGGCCTCGTGTTCCATTCAGACCGGGGAGAGCCCGCGTTCGACCGGTTCAACCTTTTCCTGATCGACCTCGACTCGACGGATCGCATCCGCCGGCTCACCGATCATCCGACCTGGGACAGTTGGAGCGCGCGGTTCGGCGCATCCGTCCACGAACTGTACTACCTGTCGGATGCGAACGGCATCCCCAACATCCACATCATGGACCTCGAAACCGGCCGGTCGCGGCCCGTCACGGACCTGGACGTGGGCGTCATGCAACTCGCCGTATCCGGGGATGGTCGTACGCTGGCCGCGGTAGCGCTGCGCGAGGGCGTGCCGTCCATCCATATCGTGCGGGACCTCGCGCCCCGACGCCTGGCCGCCCCCCGGCCGAATGTATGGGCGCAGCGGGTGGAGCCGCCGGCTCCACCCGTACCGGGAGCGCCTGTAATAAACGATTCCGCCCAGATGTCCCCGGCCCTTGCCCTCGCCAACGAGACCGCCCGCACCCAGAATCCATTCCTTCGGGATATCCTGGACGGGCGGCCGTACGTGCGCGGACGGGACCGGGTGGCCCTGCTCGCGGGAGGGGCGCTCCTGCCCGAAGAGGCACCCCGTACGCCGCCCCCGCCGCCGGATTCCCTGTTCGGCGGGGTCACGGTGGACTTCGAAACCCTGCGCAATCACGGCCGGATTCCGCCCTCGGCCGACGTGCAGGCGCTCGGCGAGCCGGCGGCCGACGGGGCCCACGTGGATTCGACCGGGCGCTATGTGCCGCGCCGGTACAAACTGCGTTTCACGCCGGACATCGTCTACGGCGCGGCCGGCTACGATCCGCTCTACGGCGTGCAGGGCGTCACCCAGATGATGTTCAGCGACATGCTGGGCGACCACCGGTTCATGGTGGCCACGAACCTGCTGCTGGACCTGCGCAATTCGGACTACCTGATTTCCTACGACTATCTGCCGCGGCGCCTGGACTGGTCCACGTCGCTCTTCCACGTGTCCCGGCTGCTGGCCGATTTCGAGCGCACGAATCCCACCTACTACCGGTACCGGCAGTACGGCGCGCGCCTGGCCGTGCGGTTTCCGTTCGACAAATTCCATCGGCTGGATGCCGAAGTCGGTGTGGTGGGCGTCAGTCAGGCGGATATCACGGACGTGGCGCGCCCCACCCGGTCCCGGACCCTCCTCATTCCGCGCATTACCTTCACGCGGGACAACGCCGTGCCCGGATTCCTGTATCCGGTGGGCGGGTCCCGGTTCGCCATGGCGCTCTCGGGCAGTCCCGTGGCCCTGTCCAGCGACCGGATCCGGTTCGGCACCGTCCTGATGGATGCCCGGACGTACCTGTCGGCCGCCGGCAACCGGCTGGTCTGGGCGTTCCGCGTATCGGGCGCTGCTTCGTTCGGCCCGCATCCCCAGGTGTTCTACACGTCCGGCGTCCAGAACTGGATAAACCGGGATTTCGATGACGTGAACGGCTTCCCGATTTCGGATGTATCGGACTTCGTGTTTGCCACGCCCATGTCCCCGCTCCGCGGATTCGACATCAACGCAGCCAACGGATCGTACTTCGCGCTGGCCAACGCAGAATTCCGCTTTCCGCTGGCGGGCGACGTGGTGCTGTTTCCGCGCATTGAAGGGTTGGTTTTTGTGGATGCGGGCTCCGTCTGGGGGGGACGGACCACCACCGCAGCCCTGGATGACATCCTGGCCGGGACCGGCTTCGGTGTGCGAACCCTGTTCCTGGGATGGCCCGTCCGGCTCGACTTCGCCTGGCCCTTCGACGGCACCGAGTTCGGCGATCGGCGGACCTACATATCGGTCGGGTTGGATTTCTGATCGGGGCCTGGGCGCCAAGTGAGGTCCTGTGGATTCAGTTTTGGTGAAAACACTGCAGGACGGGCAACAAGCCCTTCTCCCACAGGTATTTCAGCGATTACCGTCCACCGCCTCTTTTCCGAGCCACCCCACGCGCATGCAGACCGAAATCAAGAACCTGTCCGACGTCGAGCTCCAGCTCGAAATCACCGCCACCTTCGATGACATGAAGGAAGACCTGGAGAAGGCACTTCGGGCCCAGCGCACGCGGACGACCATGAAGGGCTTCCGGCCGGGCAAGGTCCCCACGTCCATGGTGCAGAAAATCTACGGAAAGGCCCTGGCCTACGGCGTGGCAGAGGATCTGGTGCAGCGAACGTTCCAGGAGGAAGTGCTCAAGGACGGCAAATACGATGTGCTCGGGCAGCCGACCATCACCGACCTGGAATTCGACTACGATACCAAAGGCAACCTGACGGCCACCGTCGGTTTCGGCATCCGCCCGACGTTCGAACTGCAGGACATGTCGAAGACGGAAATCCGCCGCCTGGTGCACACGGTCGAGGACGACGAAATCGAGAAGGAAGTCCAGGCCATGCTGGAGTCCCGCGCCGAGTTCTTCCCTGAGGAAGGTCCGGCCACCAAGACCTCCTACGTGGTCGTGGACCTGGAGCGCGTGGACGAGAAGGGCGAGACGGTCGAAGGCAGCCGCCAGGAATCGGTCCCCTTCCTGCTGTCGGACGAGAACCTCATGCCGGCCCTGCGCAAGGGCCTCACGGGCGCCAAGGAAGGCGAGACGGTGGACGTGAAATTCCCTGCCCACGACTCGGACGAGGAGCGCTCCTACAAGATGACCGTCAAGGAAGTCAAGCGCCGCGAACTTCCGGAGCTGACGGACGAACTGGCCAAGGAGCTCACCAACGAGCAGCTGGAAACGGCCGACGCGCTGCGTGCGGAAATCCGCAAACAGGTGGAAGGCGGCTGGAAGAAGCGCCAGACCGAGATGTTCGAATCGGACGTGGTCGAGGCCCTGATTGCCAAGCATGATTTCCTCATTCCGGCCTCGGTCGTGGAAATGTACCAGGATGCCTACGTCAAGGAGCTGAAGAGCCGGCAGAAGGACGACAAGCTGCCCGCCGGATTCGACGTGGATGCCTACAAGGAGTCGCGTCGCGAGGAAGCCGAGGATCAGGCCCGCTGGATGTTCATCCGCGATGCCATCATTGCGAAGCACAACCTCGAGGTCAGCGACGAGCAGATGGACGCCCACTACGCGCAGATGGCCGAAGAGGGCGGCTTCCCGGCCGAGATGATGAAGCAGTACTACCAGTCCATGCCGCAGATGCTGCAGAACGTGCAGGAGCGC
Source organism: Rhodothermales bacterium (assembly GCA_040221055.1). Taxonomy (NCBI): domain Bacteria; kingdom Pseudomonadati; phylum Rhodothermota; class Rhodothermia; order Rhodothermales; species Rhodothermales bacterium. Next base: position 29,046 of record JAVJVN010000006.1, read on the forward strand.
ATGCTGTCGGAGCAGGTGTTCAACACACTGGCTTCCGAAATGAAGGTCACGGAAGTGGATCTGGAAACGTACCGCAAGAAGGCGGAGAAGTAGCCACCGCGCACGCGCGTCGCGGCGCGGAACCCGCCCGGACCGGGAAGGGTTTGCAGGACACCTCACTTCGCAGGGCACTCCACAAATCCACGGTTCCATGGTCGACGATTTCCTGAAGTTCAGCCGCAGCCTCGGCAAACTCCCTTCCGACATTTACTCGGGCCCGTCCCGTGACGGCCAGATGAGCACGCTCGTGCCCATGGTCGTCGAGCAGTCCAGCCGTGGCGAGCGCGCGTACGACATCTTCAGCCGTTTGCTGAAGGAGCGGATTATCATGCTCGGATCGGGCATCAACGATGCCGTAGCCAACCTCATGGTCGCCCAGCTCCTGTACCTGACGAGCGAGGACCCGGACCGGGACATCAACATCTACATCAACTCGCCGGGTGGTTCCATAGACAGCGGTCTCGCCATCTACGACACCATGCAGTACATCCAGCCCAAAGTCTCGACCATCTGTGTCGGACTTGCGGCATCCATGGGCTCGGTCCTCCTGGCGGCCGGCGCGAACGGCAAGCGCGCGGCGCTGCCCAACTCGCGCATCATGATCCATCAGCCCTGGATGGGCGGCGTGCAGGGCCAGGCATCGGACATCGAAATCCATGCCCGCGAAATCCTGAAGATGAAGCAGGTACTCTACCAGATCCTGGCCGACCACTCGGGACAGACGCCCGAGCGGATTGAATCCGACGGCGACCGCGATCACTGGATGAGCGCAGCCGAAGCCAAGAACTACGGCCTCATTGACAACGTCCTGACGCCGGGTACCAACACCCAGAAGAAGGCGGAGTAGCCAGAGGGTGTCGCGCGCGTGAGCCCGGTCTGATCAGTCCCCGGCGGCGGTCAGAACGGCTTTCAAATGATGCTCCAGGTGGTCCGTGTAATCCACGACCAGCGCCAGCAACGTCATGGGCGGGTAGGTGCCTATCCGGCATTCCTTGTCGGCAGCGGCATCCGGAAGATGCGCCATGACGCGGGCGAGGGTCTGGTTGTACAGCGTCCACAGCGTCACCAGGTGGTCCCAGTCCATGTCCTGCCAGGCGGCCAGTTCCACGGACCGGTTCTGGTCGTACTGGGGAAACCGGAAGGGCCCATCGGCGAAGGGCGCCCGTACGAAGCGCTGATGATTGTTCGATGCGCTGTCCACGAGATGCCCCATGATCTCCAGTCGGGACCATTTTCCGGGAGCTGGCCGATGCGCCGCGGTCTCGTCATCGATGTCCCGGAGGAGCGGGGTGGTCTGGCGGATGACGGCGGAAAGCCGCTCGGATTGCTCGCGGAACGTGGTGGTTTCGGACATGGGTTTCCGGGATCGGGTTCGTTGATCAGGTTTCGGATTGGAGGAGCGGGTCTACGCGGGCTCGGCGGTCGCGCCCGAAATACACGATGAGGGCTACCGCCGAGGTCAGGATGCACATGGCCAGGCCAGTGCGGGGTGTCAATGTCTCCGACGCCAGCCACCAACCCAGCAGGACCGCGACGACCGGGTTAACGAAGGCATAGGATGCGACCTGCTTCGACGGCACGTGCTTCAGCAGCCAGACGTAGGCCGAGTAGCCCACGAGGGAGCCGAACACCACCAGATACGCCCAGCTCAGGAACGACCGGGCGGTGACGTCGGTGGGCGAGAATCCGCTCCATTCCCCCCAAGCGGCCGATACCACCGCCAGGAAGAGGCCGGCCCCGATCATCTGGGCGGCCGCGGACATGAGCGGATCCTGGGGCATGGTGCTGCGCTTGCTCTGCATGGACCCGATGGACCAGGACGCCGAGCCGAAGAGCACGGCCAGGACGCCGATACCGGCCGCCCCGGAGCGCAGATCGGGGCCGGCCAGGATGCCGATGCCGATGGCGCCCAGCACCAGGCCGAGCACCACCTGCCAGACGGGCGCGCCCCCGTTGAAAAACTTCCAGTCAATGAGCACCATCCAGAACGGGACGGTCGTGACGACGAGGGCTATCACCCCCGACGCCACATGCTGCTCGGCCCAGGCCACCGCGCCCGTACCCACGCCCAGGCTCAACGCCCCCACCCAGAAGGCATGCAGGACCGGCGCCCGGAGTGGCGGGGGCGTGCCCCTGAGCCGCAGCCCCCCATACAGGATGGCCCCCGCCACGCCGAACCGGAGGGCCAGCATCATGAACGGCGGCAAGGTCTCGATGGCGAACGCAATCGAAATGTAGGTGGACCCCCAGATGACGTAGACCGCCAGGAAGGCCAGGAGTTTTTTCATGAGCGACGGCGTGTCAAGCATGAAGGGAAAGCATGGATCGGGGTCCGGATGGGAGTTCAATGCCCATCATGACATTAGTTTCACTCACGATCCTGATGCACGTTTTCAGTCTGGCTCAGGGTGAAGTGTTCGTGGAGCCTTGTTGCGTCGAAACCCGGCATTTCCGTTTCCGTGTTTGTGTGGATTACGGACTCGCGCCGGGCTGCCATCGAGTCTACCCTTTCACCCCCGACCCTTCTGGTCATCCGCTCATGAACCGAATTCTCTTTTTCCTCGCCCTGTTGGCTGCTGCCTTCGTGCAGCACGTCCACGCCCAAGCCGTCGGCGTGGTTGACGACGTCACCTACTTCGCACAGTCCGAGCCTGGTGGATCGCTCGAGCTGCAATCGCGCTCTGTCTTCGAATACAATGGCCCGTACGTCACCCAGTCCACCGACGAAGTCTGGACCGGCCAGTCCTGGGCGCCTGAGTCCCGCACCACGTACTCCGGTAACCTCTTCAACATGGAGACCGGAAGCTCCGTGTGGAACGCCGTGTCGGCGTCATGGGAGCCCGTCGACCAGACGACCATCGAGTGGTTTTTCGACCTCTTCACGGGCGAAATCATGGCTCCTGCCTCTGAAGTCTACGCCATCTGGGACGGCACGGCGTTCGTGAACGATACCCGCACCGTCTACACCTACGACGACAACGCGGTCATCGAAGTGGAACAGACCGACACGTGGAATGGTGGGGCATGGATACCGACCGAACGCGAACTGTACACCGAGGAGAACGGCCAGGTCATGGTTACGACGCAGGAATATGACGGAGCCGCGTGGACCAACACGGCGCGCGTGACCTGGCCGTTTGCTACCCGCGCGGAGTTCCAGGAATTGGCACTTGAACTGGCCCAATCCAGCGTCCACTACGACGGAATCCTGCTTATCCTCGCCTCCCTCCCGGTCACAACGACCGACTATTGGACCGGATCGGACTGGATGCCCGCGGAACGGGGAAACGCGCTCTACGACTTGTTCACCGGCAGACGTCTCAGCGTGACCCAGGAGATGTTCGACGGTCAGACGTGGACGGCCGTCAGCCGCTTGTCCTTCGCGTACAATGAGTCGGGCCAGATGACCAACTTGACGTTCGAGTTGGCCGATGGACCCGAAAGCTGGTCTGCCTGGCAGTCCGATTCATATACCTGGAACGACAAGAACGACCTCGCCAGCATCTCGTCAGAAATTTTCCCGGGAACCGAATTTGCCATCCTTACACGGACGGACCTGACCTGGAGGTATTTCAGCGTGGACACGGAGCCCGATCCACAGCCGGTCTCGCATGAACTGCTGTCGACCTGGCCGAACCCGTTCAACCCGTCGGCGCAGATCGGCTACCGCGTGGCAACATCCGGTGACGTGACCGTGGCCGTGTACGACCAACTGGGCCGTCACATTGCCACGCTGCACGACGGATTCCAGTCCGCCGGGGAGCACCAAGTGACCTTCCGCGCCGACCACCTGCCCAGTGGCAATTATGTCGTACGAATGACCACGCCCGTCGGGCAATCGACGCGTATGATGACCCTGTTGAAGTAGGTCTTCTACAGGTCCACCTCCCGTTTGCGGAGCACGAACATTCCTTCCGCCTGGCTGCTGACCACGATCACGCCGCTCTTGAAGAAGGGGTAGTTGCTCCACGACCCGGCGAACCCGAACATATTCTCGGCCCAGGGAGCCGTGTCGAAGTGTCCGACTTCGACAGGGCTCTCGGGGTCGGAGATGTCGAGGATCCGCAGACCGGCGTTGTAATTGGACTGGTACATGAGGTTGCCCTTGACGTACAGGTTGTGGTCACTGGCGCCGTTCGAGTGGTAGAACTCGTTCACGAGGATGGGCTCGTCCAGATCACTCACGTCCCACACCAGCGTCCGCGTGCGGTCCACGATCTTGTTCATTTCGTCGAGCTCGTCGTTCATGTAGAAGTACCGGTGGTCCTCCGTCAGCCAGCCCTGGTGGGTATAGGCGGTGTTGGGGTAGCGGGCTACCGAAATGGTCTCCGGATTGGCCTTGTCGGTCACGTCGGCAATGATGAAGGCGTTTCCGTTGGAGTTCAGGCAGATTTCCTGGCCGTGGTGGTCGGTGTCGGGACCCCGGTAGACCACGCATTGCGCATCGTGCGTGCCGCCGAATTCCTGATGCGTGTAGCATCCCACGAATGTCGGATTGGCGGGGTCGCGCAGATCGATCATGTGCAGCTGACCGCCGCACCCCATGGCACCCGAACCGGATCCCGTGGCGTATCCGAACCCGGTTTCTTCGTTGATCACGATGTTGTGCGAGCTGGCCACGCCCCGGTAGGTGGTCGTCGGCTCGAAGTCGACCGGCATGTCGGCCGGATTCACATCGCGGAGCTGCGTCAGGTCGAACACCTGCATGCCGTGGTCGCCTGAACCGTCCGCCACGATGTAGGCGTGGTCCTTGTAGACCTTGACGTCACGCCACCAGGCGCCCGGCGAGCCTTCCGTACGCATGAGCTGGCCCACGTACACCGGCATTTCGGGATTGCGGATGTCGATGAACGACACACCGTCGGTGCGGGCAGCAAGTACGTATTCGGCACCCGTTTCGGGATCGGTCCAGCCCCAGATGTCATTCAGGTTGGCCCCGCGGTCATTCACCAGTTCAGCGGTCGACAGCATGGACAGCAAGTCGACCTGCTCGCACGGATAGAGGCCGGCGGCCAGGCCGTCCTCGCACTCAATCTTGCTGCCGGTGACCGACGACAACCCGACGACGTCGCCGAGCGCATCGGACGTCTCGGCCCAGGAGCCGTCCGGCTGCAGCGCGTAGATGATGGCGCGGCCGGAGCCGTAGTCCGCGCTGGGCGCGCCTACCGCAAGTGCATCACCCGAAACCGCGAGACCCACGCCGAAATTGCGGCCGCGTTGATCGCCCGGGGTTTCCAGACGGGTCGGTGGCGCATCCAATGCGTCCAGCGCCAATACGAATGCGCCGCTGCGCGCGCCCACCAGCAGATGCGTATCCGACAGCGCCAGGCCGTGGCCAAAGTCCCCGGCCGGACGTGCTTCTTCCGCTGTTTCCTGCTGCAGTACATGGGTTTGCGACCACGTGCCGTCCGACGCCAGGTCGTACACCACGACGGCTCCGCTGCCGCCGTGCTTGATGGCGCCCACGTACACGCGGTCGCCGTCGGCCGCGAGTGCGCGACCCAGCATGGCCCCGGCATCCAGCCCGTCCGCGCTCAGTGTGGCCGTCTGCATCCAGTGGTTGCCCATGTGGAGTTCATAGACCAGCACTTCGCCGCGGTTGTCGTTGGCCGTCGGCGCACCGATGAAGAGCCGGTTCCCGGACGCGGCGATGGCCCAGGCCGGGGCGTCCACCAGCGTCCGGAAGGACGAACCGTCCTCCGTCACGAGGACCGAGCCCTCGTTGGTGTCGCCATTGTAGGTGGTCACGGCCGTGAAGGGCGCGACACGGGCAATGGTCTGCGTGCGATACCCGCCGCGGGCGTAGGCGCCGCCCACTTCATGACCGGCCGGCACCAGGGCCGCCGCGGGAGACCATGCGCCGACTTCCTTCCAGTCCTTCGCGCCGCTGTAGTCCGCCACGCGCTCGAACACGTACACCGTCTGCATGGCCGGGGCGCCTACATACAGCCGGCCATCGGCGGCCAGGATGGAGCGGCCGAATTCATCGCCGTGTTCGCCGTTGGAAGCCATGATGCGACCGATTTCGGCCCACGATCCATCAGCCTGCCGGGCGTACCGGTAGATTTCGCCAGCCGGATCGGAACCGGACGGCCAATCGATAGGCGCCGAGCCCACCAGGATTTCGCCGTCGGCCATGGCAATGGTGGCCCCGAATCCGAGCATGGACGGGGTCTCGCCGGTCGGAATGGACTGGGCGGCGGCGGGCGGCGTGGTGACGAGTGCGAAGGCCAACGTCATGACAGCGAAAACGGCCAGACGCGCGGCGACAATAACGGAACGGAGCGTGTGCATGGTGGGGCGGGATGGGTTGCAGTAGAATCCCAATCTACACCCCGCACGCATTCCGGGCCAGCATCCTGCCAACGGCCGCCCGCCGTGCGGATTCTATGTGCTTTTCCCCTTCCACTCAATCCGGTACAGATCGCGGCGGCGGTCCAGGTAATTCCGGACGGACCCCTCGTTCTGGAGCACGTTCAGTTTCTCCAGGTCCAGGTCCACAATCAGCGTCATTTCCGTGTTCGGCGTGCTCTCGGCCATGATGGCATCGTGCGGAAACGCGAAATCGGACGGCGAGAACACGGCTGCCTGCGAGTACTGGATGTCGGCGCCGTCCACCTTGGGCAGGTTGCCCACACTGCCGGCAATGGCCACGTAGCATTCGTTCTCAACGGCCCGTGCCTGGGCACACAGGCGGACGCGCAGGTAGCCGTTCTTGGTGTCCGTCCAGAACGGCACGAACAGCATTTGCATGCCTTCCTCGGATTGCAGCCGGGCCAGCTCGGGAAACTCCACGTCGTAGCAGATGAGCACGCCGATTTTGCCGAAATCCGTGTCGAACACCTGCAGGCGGTCGCCGCCCTGCATGATCCACGCCCGCTTCTCGTGCGGCGTCGGGTGGATTTTGTATTGGGTATCGACCGATCCGTTGCGGTGGCAGAGGTACGCCACATTATACAGATCGCCCCCTTCCATGATGGGCATGGAGCCCGCAATCACATTGATGTTGTACGATACGGCCAGCTTCGAGACCGCCTCCACGATTTCGTCCGTGTAGGTGGCGAGCGCCTTGATGGAGTCCACCGAATCGTAGTGATGCGATATGCCCATGAGCGCGGCATTGAAGAACTCCGGAAAGAGCGCCAGGTCGCACTGGTAGTCCGAGAGCGCATCCACGAAGAACTCTACCTGTTGGATGAGCTCATCCACCGAGTGCACCGTGCGCATTTGCCACTGCACGCATCCTATGCGGGCCGACGTCCGCGGCGCCCCGATGAGCGGCGTCTTTTCGGGATCGTAGTAGAGGTTGGTCCACTCCAGGAGCGTGGCGTATCCCCTGGATTCCCTGTCCTCGGGGAGGTACCCCTTCATCACCCGCTTCACGTCGAAGTCGTTCGACAGCTGGAACGTCAGGATGGGGTCGTAGATCAGCTTCTTGCGGACCTTTTCGATGTACGCCTGGGGCGACATTTCGTGGGCATGATGCCGGTAGTTCGGAATGCGCCCACCGGCAACGATGGCGCGCAGGTTCAGGTTCTGGCACAGTTCCTTGCGCGCCTCGTAGAGCCGCCGGCCCAGCCGCATGCCCCGGTAGTCCGGGTCCACGAACACGTCGACGCCGTACAGCACATCGCCTTGCGGGTCGTGCGTCGTGAGGTAGGCGTTGCCCGTGATTTCGTCGTAGGTGTGCTGGTCCCCGAACTTGTCGTAATCCACGATCACGGAAAACGCCGCGGCCACCACCTTCCCGTGATCCTCAATACAGATCTGGCCCTCGGGAAAAACCGTGAGTTGCGCCTTGTACTTCCGGTCCGGCCACGCACCATCCAGGTTCGGATAGACCTTGTCCATGATGGCCTGCACGTCCGGATAGTCGTCCGGCGTGAGCTGGCGGAGCTGGATGTTGTGTTCCGGCTCCTGGGCGGGGTCGTCTTCGTGGGCGGGTGTCATGTGAGCGATTGGCGTTTCAGGAGTTGGGCGTTGATGGCCACGATGACCGTGCTGGCGGACATGAGTACCGCACCGACGGCAGGGGAAAGGGAAAGGCCCCAGGGGATGAGTACGCCGGCGGCCGCAGGGATGGCGAAAATGTTGTAACCGGCCGCCCACCACAGGTTCTGGATCATTTTCCGATGCGTTGCGCGTGACAGGGCCATGATCTTGGGGACATCCCGGGGATCGGACCGGACCAGTACGATATCTCCTGCTTCAACGGCCACGTCCGTACCGGTTCCGATGGCAATCCCCACGTCGGCGGCCGCGAGCGCCGGCGCATCGTTCACGCCGTCCCCCACCATGGCCACCGTGCGGCCCTCGCGCTGCAGGGCCTTCACCTTGTCGGCCTTGTCCTCGGGCAGGACCTCGGCGAGCACCTCGTCGATTTCGAGCTCAGCGGCGACGGCTTCGGCCACGGCCCGGGCATCGCCCGTCAGCAGCACGACCTGCATGCCCTGGTCGTGCAATGTCTTGATGGCCGCACGACTCTCTTCCCGGATGGCATCGGCCACGGCGAAGACCGCCACGACGTGCCCGTCCCGGAGGAGGTGGATGGCGGCCTGTCCACGTTCGGCGGCCTCGTCGGCCGCATGCTCGAGCCGCCCGTCCGGGGTCGCGCTCTCAGCCTCCAGCAAGGCCGGACCGCCGAGCATGAACGTCTTCCCGTCCACTTCGCCGGCCACCCCCTTGCCTGTGATGGAGCGGAAATCGGTGACATCGGGTATGGAGAGGTCCCGGTCCTTGGCCGTAGCTACAATACCGCGCGCAATGGGATGCTCCGAATCGCCCTCCACGGCGGCGGCGGCGGCAAGAAGCGCGTCCTCATCCTCGCCGTCGGCCACCGTCAGCTCCACCACCCGGAATTCCCCGAGGGTCAGCGTCCCGGTCTTGTCGAAAATCACGGTATCGACGGTGCGCGCCGTCTCCAGGCCCACGCGATTGCGGACCAGGAGTCCGTTCGTCGCGCCCATGGTGGTGGATATGGATACGACAAGCGGCACCGCCAGCCCCAGCGCGTGCGGACAGGCAATGACCAGCACCGTGACAACCCGTACGACCGCATCGTTGACCGATGCGCCGAGCAGCAACCACACCACCAGCGTTACGACGCCCGATCCAATGGCCACCCAGGTCAGCCACGCGGCCGCGCGGTCCGCCAGGTGCTGCGCCCTTGACTTCGAGGACTGGGCGTCCCTCACGAGCCGCATGATGCCGGAGAGTGCGGTTTGTTCGCCTGTTTTTGTGACTTCCACCTGCAGCGAGCCCTCCCCGTTCACAGACGCCGCCACAACGTCGTCGCCTTCTGCCTTGTCGACCGGGCGGGATTCGCCGGTCAACATGGACTCGTTCACCTTCGAGGTGCCCTTCCGGACCACGCCGTCGACGGGAATCCGCTCGCCGGGCCGTACGAGGACCACGTCCCCGACCTCCAGCTCATCCACGGCGACCTCTTCTTCCCCGTCGTCGGTCAGGCGGACGGCCGTGTCGGGCAGCAATTCGGCCAGCGCATCGAGTGCTCCTTCGGCGCGGGAAACGGATCGCATTTCCATCCAGTGGCCGAGCAGCATGATGGCCACGAGGGAGGCCAGCTCCCACCACAGGGGAATGGCCTGCAGCAGGCCCACCTGGACCACCCACGAGAACACGAAGGCCACCGATATGGCCAGCGAAATCAACGTCATCATCCCCGGCTGGCGCGCGCGGATTTCGGCGGCCGCACTCTTCAGGAAGACGAGCCCGCCGTACAGGAAAACGAGGGTGCCGAGCACCGGCGCTATCCACGCGGACCCCGGAAAAACCGGCGCGTCATACCCCAGCAGCTCCTGGATATGCCGGGACCACAGGACGATGGGCAGGGTCAGCGCCAGGGACCACCAGAATTTGTCGCGGAACATGCCGGGATCGTGGCCGGCGTGCTTATCGTGGTCGTGGTCGTGGTGGTGATGGTCGTGGTTCATGGTCGGTTCCGTATGATGGCAGCCCGTTCCTCGAGTTCGGCCGCCTCCTCGGCTCGGCCGGTCTTCCAGAGGACCCGGGCCAGGTTTTCAAGACTCTCGGCGACCGGCAATTGACCGGGACCCAGGAGTTCCTCCCGGATTTCCAGGGTCCGTGTCCAGGAGGCATGGGCGTCGGTCAGCCGATCCTGCATCCAATAGACGTGACCCAGGGCATTATGGACGCTGGCCACGGCCAGATGGGTGGGGCCGAGCTCCGATTCCCGGATGGCGAGAGCCCGGTGGAGCAAGTCGAGGGCTTGTTCCGAATTCGCCAATTCCATGTACGCGTCCGCCAGATTCATCTGGCTCTGCGCCACCACCAGGGCGCCCACGTCCGGCGCCCGTTCCTGGATATACAGGATGCGCTCCAGCAGCGGCACCGCCTGTTCCACGTGCCCGGTCGAGCGATACATCCGTGCCAGATTGCCGAGCTCCACGGCCACCGAGGGGTGATCCTCGCCCAGAACCTCCTCCAACAAGGTCACCGATGCCGCGAAGTGCCCCTCCGCCTCCGCGAGGTTGCCGAGACGTTCCTGGATGAGTCCGGCCGTGCGGTCCGACAGCGCCACGGAGGGATGCCGATCGCCGAGCTCCACTACGGCAAACGCCCGGGCCCGCTCGGCGAAGGTCAACGCTTCGGTGTACTTCTCCTGGCGGAAGAGCGCCAGCGCCTGCTCGTTCAGGATGGTCCAATCCTCCGACTGGGCTGCGGCGGGCAGCGCGACCAAACAAAGGGCGACCACGGCACCGGTCAACGCGCCGAGCCGACGTGTTCGACGGCAGGGCCGCGCAACGCAAGGAGGGATTTCCGGGGCATGGTCAGGTATCTCAGGCATGCCCCAAGATACCCAACGACCCTACTCCCATGCCGTGACGGGCATGAACATGGAAAACGCCTCCCGAACGTCCCACCCGGCCCGGTCCGCGGCCGTACGGATTTCCCACCGGGCATGCGACCCGGTCAGCGTCATTCCGGGTGGAAACAGCGTCGATCCGCCGTAGAGCAACGCGTACTCCGGAAACCATGCCAGCAGCGTCCCGCTGGTGCCAGGACCTTGCCCCGGCGTGACCTCCATCCGGTTCGGACCGCTTCCAATGGCGGTCGGCTGGCTCACGAACGTGACCTGCCAGTCGGGACGGCCCGTATGGGCCGAGACCAGCGCATCGAACACCTGCTCGCTCTGCGCGGACACATACACCGGAATCCCCGCCTCGGCCAGCGCCGCCACCCCGCCGAATTGTGTGAGCGCATCGGCTGCTACAACGGCCGCCTTCACCGGCACGCCCGGCCAGCGCTCTGCAATCCGCATCAACAGATGCTGCGTGGACGCCGGGGAAATGGGCGTCTCAACGAGCACGAGTCCATCCTCCTGCTCCACGACGACGGCCGGAAAGAATTCGGTCACGATCACGGTCACGCCGTCGGCAACCTTCGCGCGTTCCGTGAGCGGCGCCGGACCGGCCGACTCGCGCGCATCCCAGGCCTCGCGGATGCCTTCCGGGATGTCCAGCAGCCCGGCTTCCAATTCGGGGTTCACGCGCACACCGGTCACCATGCGGGACATGTACGGCATGCCGTTGCGCGAAATGTCCCACTGGAACGGAATCCGCACGCCGGATTCGTGCTCCACCCAATTGTACCACGTGGTGCGGACGCTCAGGTCCCCCCACATGGCCCACGAGAAGTCGTACGGACGCGCCCCACGGACCTCTGTCTCGTACGGCAGGTCGGTCGCGGCATCCAGATGGACGTGAACATCCAGCCCTTCCCAGCTGAAGGACAGATGATGCGTCGCCCGGCCATCCCGGACGGCATCGGCATGCCGCACCAGGTCCGGTGCCCCGAGCGCCGTCTGCATGAGCCGCAGCGGATGCAGTGCAAGCAGTTCGCGCGCATCCATCAGGTCCAGTTTGCGTGCGGGAAGGGTCCGCTCGTTTCCGTCCGGCATGGCGAACACCATCGCCGCCACGTCCGGCGCCGTCACGAAGGTCATCACCCGACCCGGGCGCTCCGACGCAATGAACACGGCCTTGCGGAGTCGCGTCCGTTCGCCGTCAAAGTCCAGGATGTGCCGGATTTCGTCGTATTCAACGGGTTTCGGGCCACCATCCTGTTCAAACGCGTCGAGAATGAACTCGTGGCCCCGGATGTCCATGTCCAGCACGTTGACAGCGGCGAGCGCCTCGGGGCCGCCGAGGGCCTGGATGGCGGCGTGGGCCAGGTCGCGGGCGGTATCGCCGTCGGCTTGGGATTGGGAGACGGCCGGCGCCGCAAACGCGAGGATAAGTAGAGCCGTACACAGAAATCGAAGCATGGTTACAAGGCGTTGGTCAGTGAAAATCCAAGCTTAGCGCGCGTTCAGACGGCCGTCCTGAGGGCGACCCGAGAACGGCCTGATGTTTTACCGATGACCGTAAATACCGGCCTCCGGGTATGCCCTCGCGCGTGCGCAACAGATAGGTTGTGCACCCACTCCTGTAAATCATTCCGAACCGACGCGTCATGTCCAAACGGCTACTCCTGTTCGTTCTCCTCATTACTGCTGCTGCCTCGCTCCTGATGGCGTCCAACGCAAGCGCCCAGTGGGTGAATATCTCCGAACCCGGCCGCAACTACACCGATTTCACGATTTCAGGGACGACCATCCTGGTCGGAAACGACGGTGGAAGCGGCGAGGCCACGCTCCGGTCACCCGACCTCGGGCAGACCTGGGCCATTACGCGAGCATCTGTTGCTTTCGAGGCACGCTCAGTTCAAGCGCTGCCGGATCGATTCATCATTCAGCACACCGGTAACCGCGACTTCATTTCCATGGATGATGGATTGACCTGGACAGGCATTGATGGACCGGGAAGCAACGTCACGGATACGTTCTTCGACGAAAGCACGGGAATCCTGTACGTCACCACGCAATCCCGCAACCTCCGCCGCAGCCTCGATCTGGGTGACACCTGGGAAGACATGGGAATCGCGAGCTCCGGCGATGAATTGACCTGGGTCCACGCCCGCGGCGATGTCATCATGTCGGGATACAACAATTATGGGGGCGGAACGTGGCTCTCGACCGACGGTGGGGCATCCTTCGCTGCCGTGGCCGGGCTGGGGCAGTCCTCCGCCGGATTCGTCGCCGAAAACGGCGATCTGTACGTTCTCAAGTCGGATGCCCTGCAATCCACGGTCAGCGGCACGCTCATGCGCAGCAGGGACAATGGGGCCACCTGGGCGTTGGTGGCCACCCCGCCGAATCGCGAAGGTGTTTTCGGCGGCCAGCAAACGCCGCTGCGACAGGAGGCCCTCCTGTTGGAAGCCGGTGGATCCATCATGTTCGGGCACAACGACCGACTGTATGTGACCCATGATGATGGAGCCACCTTGACCGAGTTCAGCGAGGGCTTGATTGACGCCGGCCCCCGCGCATCGGCCGTGAAGAACTGGGACATTGTCGGGGATGACCTCTACATCCTGCTCATCAACTCGAACGAAGTGGGACCCACGGACCAAGGATTCGGGCTGTACCGTCGACCGCTGGCCGAAATGGGTTTTGACCCGACGGCCGTGGCCGTTGAGCACCTTCCAGGCGCTGAAAAGCACCTCCTGCTGGACATCTACCCAAATCCGATAAACGGTCGGGCAATGGTACGGACGGAATTGTCGTCGACCGCATCCGTCCAGGTCAGCCTGTGGGATTTGCAGGGCCGGGAAGTCGCGCGCCGCGATTACGGCCATCTCCCGGCGGGTTCACAGACCGTTGGACTCTCGACGCTCGGCGTACCGGCCGGCATGTACCTCCTGCGCGTGGAGACCGGAAGCACGTCCACGACCCGAACCGTGGCGGTGGTGCGCTAGCGCATTCACTGCCGCGGAGTTCCGAACAATGCACCGTGAACGACCGCCTTGCCGGAGGCCCCGTGTGGCCACTCGGCACGGTCGAACGAGATGCTCGGACCGCCGGGCGCTATCGTGCCGGTGTTCGGGTCGAACGTCAGGATATCGACCCGCGACATCGACATGCCCGTCACGACCAACCGGTTCGACGTCCGGTCGGCAGCAACCCAGTGGGGCATGGTGTCCATGGGGTACCGGAAGGCCTCAACGGGCTCCAACGGATTGGACACGTCCAGCACGATGAGCCCGGGAAGCGCCGGAACCGTCTGGATGTACCAGTCGCCGACCACCACGGGCACCGCGCACTCCTGACCCGGCTCCAGCCCGCCGGGAAAGGTATGGACCAGCGTTGCCGTCGGTGCACGGGAGGCCACGTCATCGAGCCGGTAGAGTCCACAGCCGAACGTGTTCACGTACACCGTGCCATCGGCCAATACACGGGGTTCGTTGGGGGCAAAATGATGCTCTCCCGTCCCGGACTCGGGCAGCGGGACCGTAGCCACGAGCTCAAGCGGATCCAGTGACCACGTCTGGACATGATACGTGTAGTGGTAGCTCCATTCGTTGAATGGCACGCGTCCCATGTCCGAGTTGGTCGATACGACCCGGTTCAACCCGGGCACAACAGCCAGGCTGTAGGGCCACGTCAGGGAACTGTCCAGCTGGGCCGAGGCTGCCGACGCCACCCGACGCGTGTCACCGCGGGGTCCCATTTCGGCAAGGCCACCGATGGGCGCATAGTCGGGCCCGGCGGACTGCATGGTCGCCAGCACACCCCCATCCGGGAGCCGCGCGTAGGCGTGGGGATACCAGTAGCCGCCCACGGACTCGACGGACGCCACAAGCTCTGGACGAAGCGGATTGGACAGGTTCATCACGAACGTCTGTCCAGTCGTCCAGCCATTGGCAAAGAGCGTGTCGCCGACGGGAAATTCGTACTCGGTGTGGTGCGGTTCGGAAAGAAATGCGCCAACCGGAAGTGTTGCCACCACATCGCCGTAGGATGGCGCGTCGGCACGGGCATCAATGACCGCCAGGAAATCCGACTCCGCGCCATCCACATCGCCGGCCCACACGAACAGGTAATCGGCAGGATCGGCGTCAGGGACGGGTGTTGGTTCCGGCGTTCCACACGCCGCGAACACCAGCATGGTCACCATCAATGACGCCGATAGCCGTGCCGACGCATCCATGCGATTGGATATCATGTGCAGCACCCTTTGCCGTCCTGCTGGACCGGAGGACACGGTACCGATCCATGGGAGCAGAAAACGCAGCAGTCTCCGGGTAGCGTCCGGATGATCTCCCCACAGGCCGTGCAGTCGTAGAAACGGACGCACGCGTTCTCCGGCATGGTCTCGACGGATGCATGCCCGCAAGCGGGGCATGTGAGGGTACTTTCCAGGGTGACGGGTTCGCGCATGACCGTAATGTACCGCGTACGGGATTTGAACCCGTGTTACCGCCGTGAGAGGGCGGCGTCCTGGACCCCTAGACGAACGCGGCATGGGGCCGCCCTGAACCGGGCGGCGGCATGATACCGGCGCGTATCGAAAGGAGTTCCTGTTTATTGCGCGGCCAGTTCGAGAACGAACGTGCGGGCGCGGACCAGGCTGCCGGGCAGCAGCAGCGGGTTGTGCCCCGCGCCGGGTTCCGTGTAGATAAAGGCTTCGAACGAGGGCGCCGTGCGGCCGATGGCGGCCATGGCATCCATGAGATGCTCGGTCTGAGAAACAGGCACAATTGCGTCGGCGGTGCCGTGATGCACCTGCATCCGCGGCAAGTCACGCGCCCAGAGCGCCGGTGATCGCCGGACCAGCTCCAGTCGAACGTCGTCAATCGTCAATGCCCCGGCCGCCAGCGGGGCCACAAAGCGCTCGTTCAGCACATCCAGCCCCGGAAGGTCCCGCGGCGAGCCCAACAACGCTTCGGTGAACACCTCCTGGACGAACGGGCCGAAGAAATCCGTGGGACCGAAGAAGTCCACGACGCCGTCAATCCGGTCATCGCGCAGGGCCATGAGCATGCCGACGGCACCGCCCCGGCTGAAGCCCAATACACCTATTCGCGACGCATCCGCCGAAGGCTCGATGTCCAGGGCCGTGTTCAGCAGGGCGAGCGCATCATCCACATCCCGATCCCAGGGACTGGCGGGACCATCGGACATCCAGGTTTGCCCGCCGAAGCGCAGCGGTTCATCGCGGAACGAGGGCATGACGATCACGAAGTCCGACACGATCTGCGGAAACAGTTCGAAGACCGCCGCCGCTTCGTTCATGTCCAGTCCGCTGTCACCTCCGTGGGCGTACACCAAGACCGGGAGCTCCCCCGCGCCGAAGCCGGTGGGCGTCACGACGGCGCCATAGTGGCGAACGCCGTCCACCGCGTGCCCGACAATCTGCACCTGCACGGAGACCCCGGCAATGGTCGCAGGTGTGGTCTGGAGGACCTGAACGTCGGCCGGCGACACGTCACGGGTGGCCCATTCGGCCTCCACGGCCGCCATTTCAGCGGCGCTGGCCGGTTCGAACAGCACGTCCAGGTCCACGCCGGCCACGACGCGATCGGCATCGGGCGACGCGGCCAGTTCGCAGCCTGCGAGAAGTACGACCAGAAGAAACAGGAGCAGACGCGGCATGGGCGGATCCGTTAGAAGTTGAACAGCCGCTGGGACGACACCGACGATATGATGGTTTCTTGAAATTGCAGGAACGCGCTGGTTCTTGTTTGGACCGGGTCTAAATTACGCCCTGTTATCTGGACTGAATCCAAACAAGCAAGCTGAAGCAAACGCAAACGCCGACGCCAACGCCAACGCCCATCATGTCCCATCTGCTCTCCGCAACCACCCGGTTGCTCGCGCTCCTCGCCCTCCTGCTGCTCGCCGGTGCCCCGGCCCTTGCCCAGTCCCACGGCAGCATCTCCGGGTACGTCACCGACGCCGACACCGGGCAGCCGCTTGCCGGCGCGCACGTTTCGGTCCACGAGACCACCTTCGGCGCCGTGACGGACGTGTCCGGGCGGTTCCGGCTGGAAAAACTTCCGGCCGCACCCTACCGGCTGACCGTATCGTCCATCGGATTCGAGCCCATGACCATCGATGTGCGCGTATCGGCCGAGCGAGAGAGCACCGTCCGGCTGGAACTTCGCCCGGCCGTGCTGGAATTCCCGGAGTTGGTGGTTGAGCGGGCCAGCATGCTGACGCATCCCATGGGCATGGAGGGCATTCCCGGCTCGGCGCATCGGGTGACCACGCGGAGCCTCGCACAGTATCAACAGAATGACATCAGCCGGGCGCTGCGCAGCATCCCGGGCATGAACATCCAGGAGGAGGACGGCTATGGATTGCGTCCGAACATCGGCATCCGGGGTACGGGGGCAGAGCGGTCCTCGAAGATTTCCCTGATGGAGGACGGCATTCCGGTGGCGCCGGCGCCCTACGCCGCTCCGGCCGCCTACTACTTTCCGACGGTCGGCCGCATGGAGGAGATCGAGATCCGCACGGGATCGAGCCAGATCAAGTACGGCCCCTACACCACTGGAGGCGCCCTGAACCTGCTTTCCAAGTCCATTCCCCAGGTGTTTTCCGGCTCGGCCACCCTGAATCGGGGCGAGCGGGACAACATGACGCTCAAGGGACACGTGGGTACGTCATGGACCCATGGCGGCGTGCTGTTCCAGGCCTTCAACGCGCAGACGGACGGGTTCAAACAGCTCGACAACGGCGGCGCGACCGGTTTCAACAAGACGGATATCCTGGCCAAGGCGCGCGTGAACACGGGTCCCGACGCCCGCGTCCAGCAGGCGCTCTCCGTGAAATACCTGTACACGGATGAGCGCTCCGACGAAACGTACCTGGGGCTGACGAACGCGGATTTCCAGGCCAATCCCCTGCGCCGGTATGCGGGCTCCGCACAGGATGAGATGGATGCGGGCTACGAGCAGGTCATGATGCGCCACCTGGTGCAGCCGAACGATGCGCTGCGGGTGGTGACCACGGCCTACCGGTCCACCTTTGACCGGAACTGGTACAAGCTCGACAAGGTGGGATCGGTGGGCATTTCCTCGCTCCTGGAGGACCCGGCCGCCCATCCGACCGAGTTTGCCACGGTGTCCGGGCGGGCCACCGGGGCCGACGTGCCACTCCTGGTCAAGGCCAACAACCGCGCCTACCTGTCCCGCGGCATCCAGTCGGAAGTGGCGTGGACCCTGAACCGGACGGTGGACCTGGAGGCGGGCGTACGCATCCACCAGGATGAAATGGACCGCTTCCAGTGGGTGGACGAGTGGCGACTGACGGAAGCGGGCATGACGCTCGCGAATGCCGGGACGCCGGGAACGGAATCCAACCGGATTGAAACGGCACGGGCCAATGCGTTCTACATCCAGCCCCGCTACATGGACGGCCGGCTGACCGTCCAGCCCGGCCTGCGCCATGAAACCATCACCATCCGCCGCGAGGACTTCGGCAAGAACGACGTGGCGCGCACGGGAGCGAACCTGGCCACCCGGGAGAACGAGGTGTCGGTCTGGATTCCGGGGCTGGGCGCCAGCGTGCGCCTTGCGGACGGCACGACCGTGTTCGGCGGCGTCCACCGGGGATTCGCGCCTCCCGGATCTGCCGAAGGCACGCGGGCCGAAAAGAGCGTGAACTGGGAAGTGGGTGCGCGGCATGAGGCCGGGGCCTTTCGGGCCGGTGTTGCCCTGTACTACAACGACTTCTCGAATCTGCTCGGATCGGATCTGGCGGCCTCAGGAGGCACGGGCTCGGGCGACCAGTTCAACGGTGGCCAGGCCGACGTGAAGGGCGCCGAGCTGCAGCTGTCGCGCAACCTCGGGACGCTCCTCGATTGGCGATTCTCCGTCCCGCTGTCGGTAACCTATTCGTACACCCATGCCACGTTCGGCTCCTCGTTCGAGAGCGATTTCGATGCGTGGGGCACGGTCCAGGCGGGCGATGAACTGCCGTACATCCCCCGGCACCAGGGTTCCGTCGAGCTCGGCCTGGAAGGCAACGCGTTCGATGTGCAGCTGCAGGCGGTCCACGTAGGACGGATGCGTACCGTGGCCGGGCAGGGCGACTTCAATCCGACGGCGTCCACGGACCGGCACTTCCTGCTTGAGGCATCGGCCGGCTACACGTTCCGGGACCACGTCCGCGTGTTCGCCGTCATGCGCAACATCACGGACGAAGTCTACGTCGCGGCGCGGCGGCCGGCGGGGCTCCGCCCGGGACTGCCCCGGACCACCATCCTGGGCATGACGGTCTCGTTCTGACGGTGTTCTGAGCGCACCCGGAACGCCAACCGGCATTCCCGATTCAAGCAGGCATGATCTACTTCGACAACAATGCCACGACGGCCGTTGAACCGGCCGTGCTCGATCGGATGCTGCCGTTTTTCACGGAGCATTACGGAAATCCCTCCAACACGTCGCACGCGCTGGGATGGGCCGCCGATGAAGCGGTGAACCTGGCACGCGAGGATGTCGCCGGGCTGGTCGGCGGTTCGCCGGACGACGTGATTTTCACCGCCGGAGCCACCGAAGCCATCAATATGGCCATCCGGGGCGTGGCAGCCGCCGCGACGGGACGGCACATCGTGACCGTCGCCACAGAGCACAAGGCAGTGCTGGAAACCTGTCGCAGCCTGGAAGCCGACGGCTTCGAGATCACGGTCCTGCCGGTCAACGCGGACGGCGTGGTATCGGTGCGGGCGCTGGAGCGCGTGCTGCGACCGGATACCGTGCTGACCTGCGTGATGTGGGCCAACAACGAAACGGGCGCCGTCCAACCGGTGGAACGGATTGCCGCCGTTCTCGCCGACCACCCATCCCTGTTTTTCTGCGATGCGACGCAAGCGGTCGGCAAGCTTCCGATTTCCATGGACGGCGTGGATCTGCTGGCCCTTTCCGGCCACAAATTCTATGGTCCCAAGGGCGTTGGCGCGCTCCTGGCGAAGCCCTCGGTCCGCCTGGTACCCGTCGTGCGCGGTGGTGGACAGGAAAAGAGCCGCCGGGCCGGTACGCTGAATGTGCCGGGGATCGTGGGGTTGGGGGCGGCGGCAGCGGTGGCCGGCCAGCGGCTGGACGCTGACCGCCGCGCAATGCAGGACCGTCGGGATCGCTTCGAAAATGCCGTACTCCATCATTTCCCGGACGCCCGCGTGAACAGCGCCGGCGCAGAGCGCCTTCCGCAGACTTCCAGCATCATGTTTCCGGACATCAAGGCCGCCGACATGATGGCCCAGATCGGGACGGTGGCCGTGTCCACGGGCAGCGCCTGCTCTACGGGGTCAGGCAAGCCCAGCCACGTCCTGGCTGCAATGGGCCTCGACAAGCAAGCCGCCGCCGGAACGGTCCGCTTCTCCATGGGCCGCCACACGACGGATCAGGAGGTCGATGCCGTCGTACGAGCCCTTGCCGCCTTCAGTTGATCCCCCTGTCCCCGCCCATGGAACCCATCATCCGGAATCGTGTCGCCGAAAGTCCCATTGAAGTCTTCAATCTGGAAGATTTCCAGGAGGATGCGCGCGTCGTGGACGTCGACCTGGCCGCGTTCCTGGACGGCGGATTCATATTGCGCGAGAAGGCCTTCCGGGATCAGGTGAAGGCCCACGACTGGTCGTTCGCCGAAGGCAGGCACGTGGCCATCCACTGCACGACCGATGCCATCATCGCGCCCTGGGCCTACATGTTGATTGCCGCCCGCCTGTCGGACGTGGCCGCATCGGTGCAGGTGGGCCCGCTCGACACCGTCCGCAGCATGGTCTGGTCCCGCCTGCTGGCCGCCGCCGATTTCAGTCGGTTCGATGACCGGATTGTGGTCATCAAGGGATGCGGCAACCGGAACGTCCCCGAAACCGCCTACGCCGAAGCCACGCTCCACCTGCAGCGCGTGGCCCGCAAGATCATGTACGGCGAGCCCTGCTCCAGTGTCCCGGTCTGGCGACGCCCGGCTTGAGTAACCGCCCCACCTGCTCGCCACGGCCGTGCTGATTGCCCACCTCACCCAATTCTGGAACCGGCACGAGCGATGGCTCGGCATGCTGTTCTTCGTGTCCGGAATCATCTGGGACCTGCTCACGCTGCGCCGGATTGACAACTGGGTCGACAACACCATCCTGCTGTCGTACTACGTGGTCCTGGCCGCGGTCGTCGTGGCCCACGGTAATCTGGTGGGCGGGAAGCGGGTTGTGCCTTGGCTCATCCGGTTCCGCCATTGGATCCGCCCCGCCATCCAGTTCCTGCTCGGTGCCTTGCTGTCCGGGCTGGTCATTTTCTACGCCCGGTCCATCACGTGGACCACCGGCTCGGCGTACTGGGGAGCGCTGGTCATCGGACTCGTGGCCAACGAAATCCTGCTCCGTCGGCGCGTCTCCTACCAGGCGCTGGTGGTCATGATTTTCCTGGTCGGCGCCACGATTGCGGGCTACCTGGTGCCGGTCGTCGCGGGTCGCCTGGGCCTGGATCTGTATCGTGTGGCGCTGGTCATTGCCCTGTTACCGGCTGGACTGCTGGTGACGCTCGGCGTCCGGCTTCAGGCGTTCCGGTCCCACGGGCGAATGGTCTGGACCGTCATCCTGTTGGCGGTGCTGCCCGTCCTGCTCGACACGGCCTACCGCCACAACTGGATTCCGCCGGTCCCGCTCGCCGTACAGGCCGGTGGGATCTACGAATCGTCGCAGCGCGACGGGGATGAATTCGTGCTGACATGGCGCAGCGACGACTTCCACCTGTTCCGCCGCGACTATGATCGGGACGTCTACTGGACTCCGGGCGATACGGTGTATGCCTTCTCGGCCGTGTTCGCCCCGACGGGACTCACGGAGCGGATTTACCATGTGTGGCAGCAGCGGCAAAACGATGCGTGGGTCTCAACCGATCGGATTGGCTACGCCGTGAAAGGTGGTCGGGACGGCGGCTATCGGGGCGTGACCTTCAAATCGCAGGTCCGGCCGGGCGACTGGCGCGTGCTCGTGGAGACGTCCGACGGCCGAACCTTGACCCGGATTCCGTTCACCGTGATTGAGGCCACCCCCGAAAACCGCCCCAATCGGGTCCTGGAGCGCCGTTTCTAAATGTAACCTGGCAGGTTACATTTAACGATTTACGGTTTTTGGTATGATGGAGCCATCGCCCTGACACGTGGATAAAGATGGGAGTCAATGAGATAAAATAGCCCATCATGGTACGCTCCTACTTCAATCTGGCTCTGGACACTGGACAATCGGCCCGCCCCGTTCTCCCGAAAACGGGCCGAGGACAACAGCTCACCGTCAACTGAATACTCTTCCATCCTGATTACGAATTCACCCTCGTCGCTCTCTGAATCCAGTATGTAGAACAACGCTATAGTCTTGTCGCTGGTAAACAAGACGCCGATGGCTCTGGACAATATTTTTGCAGCATAATCACCCTCGACAACGGTCCTGATGAGTAGAGCATCTGTCGGGCGATCGTCAGGGTCATACACAGCTATCGGATCAGACAAAAAGGACGACGTTTCTACGAATCGAGCCTTCGACCACCGCGATCCATCATATTCGAAATAATATATCCTTCCTTCAAATACAGGAGGGACATATACGAGACTGGATTGATGAACATCAAAATAGCCTGGATTATAGTCCATGAAATTAGCGACGAACCCGGTTGTATCCACCTGCATATGTCTTGTCATTCCGAACTTGGAAATAACGCTGAACTCGCGATCGACGTGCGCGAACAGCGGCCGTGACTCTTCGACAGGCCTCCCGGATCGACCCACCAGGATCACATATTCGCCGCTATCTATTTGTCGTATTCTACGCGGAAAGCCTACGTTGTCAAACGCATGGGTTGCGTCCAGATCTCCAGAGGACGAGAACACCTTGAACCGTCTCGACCGATAATCCGACACAACCAAACTGCCATCCGAATTGACCGTGAACGTGGACATGGAGCTCAATTCCTCAGGTGCGAGACCTCTGCTTCCATATACATTGACGACTTTACCTGACGCGTTTACCTGCCTGACATGCATCGGCATATCATCCGCAATGTAAATACTGTCTGCCGACAATACGAAGATATCATCGATATCACCGAAAAGATCCATTTCATCCTCTGAATCCATTTTGCCAATCGAAAACGACTCCGTCCACCCCGTAGTCTGAGCAACAACATGATCACTCTGCACACTGTATGACAAAGCGATAACGATAATCAATATTTTTCGCATTACTTTATAGTATTTAATACGCATCAGTTTACCTTATGCTTTACGCGAATGAGCGGGGTACCCATAGAGGCACCCCGCTCTTTGATAAAAACACATTACAATGGAATATCTACCGCATCATTGCGTTGACAGCAGTCATCAACATTCCGAGTTCCATTCATTGCACATGTCTGGCCCGTCTTCACAGCTCCATGGATGTGTATCTTGCGTACAAGAAAAGTAGCCTGACACCGACTGTACACACACCAAGCCTTGACAATCTAGACAGCATTTTTCCGGGGCGGCCGTACTCGTAGCTTCAGCAAGACCACTTGGAAACATAAGTGCGGCTGCAAGTAATAAGCACGCTGCGATAGGTGCAATGTTGTTTTTGATATTCTCCATCATCGAATTACCCTCCGTGTTTTGATTATACCTCACCAAAAGATGGCGCGAGGTACCTCACGCCTCCAGCTTGGATCTTAGACGCTCGGCGAATTCAATTTTTAAGTCCAAAGGCGACACCGAATTAGCCCTCAGTTCATTGTTCCAGATTAGTCTACCCGACTTAATATCTATGATCATCATTCTCCTCGGACCTACGTCCGCAATTGGTAATTTAAATTCCTCTACCAATTCTGAGTAAGTCAAAGCATGTGTATCTACCTTGATGCCTGAAATACGAATGAATCTTTCGGCATTTCTTAATGTCGAATCGACCACAATAACAGCTTTGGAGCTTACAGTAATACTGCCAAAATCAAATTTATTGAGGAGGCTGTCAAATTGTTCAATCTCAAGCAGACACCCCGTGCACGAGCTTGGTACAATGATGTAATAGACCAGGTAATCAGCTTGACTGTTTGACGCCAGTGATGGGATTCCAATTTCTTGATTCAATAACGTTACCCAGTCTTCCCCAGCATCGTCTCCAATCCGACCGTCACCGGTATAAACGATCTTTGCGACAACAACTACGAATGCCATCAGAGCAACAATCATACTAAAAACTGTTTTCAGACGCTGTCTGCCCATTGGACGTAATGATTATCAGTTCTTTATTGGTCCACTGTCAGGACACTACAAAAAAAAAACTAGTATGTCAAGCAGTGTCCCGTATTAGTGCGTTCCACTCTACTTCCAACCGCCGAGGCCAACAGGCTGAACCGCCCCGGGAATACTGGAGACTTTTTCATGTGAGTACCGTCTCAGGAAGTATTTCCTCCGAACGGTCGTAGTAATTCTCCTCGTATTCAGCTTGCGGGATATCGCCGATGGGCTCGAGGAGGCGGTGGTTGTTGAACCACCAAACCCATTCCAAAGTAGCGATTTCGACGTCTTCCAGTCCGCGCCAAGGTCCGCGCTGCCGGATCACCTCGGTCTTGTAGAGTCCGATCATGGATTCGGCAAGAGCGTTGTCATACGAGTCACCTTTGCTTCCCACTGACGGCTCTATTCCGGCCTCGGCCAATCGCTCGCTGTACTTGATGGACAAGTATTGCACGCCACGGTCGGAGTGGTGAACCAGGCGGTCCTGTCTGGCTTGGTCACGGTCATGGATGGCCTGCTCCAGCGCATCAAGGGCCGGTCGCTCTTGAGAGAGTTTGATACGCGCCAACCGACAATGCGCCTGGCAAAGGCATCAATGACGAACGCAACGTAGACAAAGCCGCGCCAGGTGGCCACGTATGTAAGATCCGAGACCCATAGGCGATTCGGGCCCACCGGGGCAAAGTCACGCTCGACCAGGTCCATTGGGCGTTCGACTACATCCGCCGGAATCGTCGTCTTTATCCTCTTGCCACGGACAACGCCTCTGAGGCCCATGTCACGCATTAAACGCTCTACAGTGCATCTTGCAACCTGGATTCCTTCGCGGTTGAGCTGCTTCCAGACCTTTCTGGCACCGTAGACGCGGAAGTTGTCCTTCCAGACACGATCAATCTCTTCGCGCAGATATTCATCACGCCGAGAACGGGCGGACCGAAGATCTGGATCAGCCTGACGCTTCTTGAACGCATAGTAGGTCGACGGAGCGATCGGTATCACCTGACTGGCGATGGAACATCGCCTATTCGGCTCGACCCCGTACTCCACTTTATGATCATCGATGAACGCCACCATTACTTTTGTGGGTCTTCATTTGAGCGTGTGGGTGGCGTAGTTTAGCCAGCATGAGGGACAAAGACCTGTACGCCCGCATTTTGGGCCTCGAAGCGCCTTGGCACGTGACCGAGGTTGACCTCCGAAGAGAGCATGGAGAAGTCATTGTAACGGTTGAACATGAGCGTGGCGACACGCACGTTTGCCCCAAGTGTGGTTCGAGCGGGCCGGGCTACGACAGCCGCAAGCGGCGCTGGCGCCACCTTGACACGTGTCAATTCCGGAC
>JAVJVN010000007.1 GCA_040221055.1 Rhodothermales bacterium
AACACACACCCTCTTCAAGACCACGAACAACGCCATGAAAAACTTCTTCGCTCTCGCCTTCGCCCTGACCTTCGCCTTCGCCGCCACGACCGCTTCCGCGCAGTCCAACACGGCCACGCAGAATGTGTCCATCAACGTCGCTGAAATCGCGGTGATCGCCGTGACCGGCAACATCTCGATGACCATCAACGCGGCGACTGCCGGCCAGGCCCCGGACGCCGCCACGGCATCCAGCTCCTACAACGTGACCACGAACGGTACCGACAAGAAGATCACCGCCGAGCTCGACGCGGCCATGCCGACCGGCCTCACGCTGAACGCCACGATGGCCGCTCCCGAGGGCGCCGAGTCGGAAGGCAAGCAGGCACTCTCCGAGACGGCCGTCAACCTGGTCACCGGCATCACGCAGGTCCGTGGAACGGGTCTCTCGCTGAACTACGAAGCCGTAGCCACAGTCGACGCCGACCCGGACAGCTACACCCGCACGGTCACCTACACGATCACGAACAACTAAGATCAACTGAATGCCTGCACCGGAACGCTGCTAACGCAGGCACCAGACAGGAAGGGCGGCACCCGCGAGGGTGCCGCCCTTTTCTTTTGCGCGTCGAGCGGGTATAAAAATGTAACCTGCCAGGTTACATTTCAACCGTCCGGAATTCAGCCTGAAAACGCTTCGGAAAAGGCGGCCACCAGGTCGGCAATCAGGTCGTCCACGTGCTCGAGCCCCACGGAAATCCGGATGTCGGACACGGAAATCCCCAGGGCGGCGAAACGTTCGGGCGGGAGCTCGCGCAGATAGCTGATGGCGGGGGCATAGACCAGGCTCTCGTGTCCGCCCCACGATACGCCGAGCTGGAACAGTCGCAGCGCACCCACGAACCGCTTCATGACCGCCACGTCATCCGTATCGATCTCGAAGCCCATGAGCCCCGTGAACCCGGACATCTGGCGGCAGGCCAGGGCGTACTGGGGATGGCTCGGCAACCCGGGCCACCGCACGCGCCGGACCCGCCCGTGGGCCTCCAGGAATTCCGCAACGCGGCGGGCGCTCGTAACGTGTCGTTCCATCCGCACGGGGAAGGTGCGCAGGCTGCGCAACAGCAACCAGGAGGCAAACGGCGAAATGGCGCCTCCAATCAACTCGCCCTCCAGTGGCGCCATGGCTTCCAGATGCGTCGCCGAGCCCATGACCACTCCCGCAACCATGTCGCTGTGGCCCGCCAGGTACTTGGACACGGAGTGGACTTCGAGATCCACGCCGAGCTCCAGCGGCCGCTGGTAAAGCGGCGTGGCCCACGTGTTGTCGATGACGGTCGCAATGCCCCGCTCCCGGGCCAACGCTGTCACCGCGGCAATGTCCTGCAACGAAAACACGGCGGAGGACGGGCTTTCCAGGTAGATGAGTCGGGTGTTGTCCTGGAGCGCATCGGCGAACTCGGCGATGTCCTCGCCGCCGACGAATGTGGTCTGCAGCCCCATCTTACTGGCCAGGTAGCCCCGCAGGAGATTGTTTGCAGGTCCGTATACGTTCTTCACCACCACCACGTGATCTCCCGCATCAACAAAATGCAGGACAGCGGCTGTAATGGCAGCCATGCCACTTGCAAAGAGCCGCGCCCGCTCGGCACCCGCCAGCCGGGCCAGCTTGTGCTCCACGATCTGTGTGGTGGGGTTGGCCTGGCGCGAGTAGATGGGCGTGTTCACGCGGTCGGCGAAGGCCGCATCTATGGCATCCCACGATTCGAAGGTGAACAGCGAGGACAGGTGCATGGGCGGCACGACGGCGCCGGCCTGCGCCTGGCGATCCTCGCCGAGATGCTGGAGATCGGTATCAAGATGAGGCATGTTTTTCTATTCCGGTGATGGCGAGCAGGGCGGCCACTACCAGGTTGATGAGGGTCATGAGCTGCCACGGCCAGTAGGCGGCCCACGGAACGCCGAGCGTGGCGACCATGAACACCGCGCTGGCATGCCAGGGGACAATGCTCTCGATCATGGTGCCGTAGTCATCGATGGAACGGGACAGGACTTTCGCGGGGATGCGCAGGGTGCGGAAACGGGGGACGAACGCATCGCCGACAATGAAGCTGGTGGCGTACTGATTCGATGTCAGCGCATTGGTGAGGGCGCTGGCGCCGAGCGCGGAGAGGATGGTGGTGCTGCGCGTCCGGGCGAAGGCGAAGACGCGGTTGACCACCGTGGGCATGGCGTTGATGGTGTCGATGGCCCCGATGAAGAAGAAGATGAGGAACGCCACGAAGATGGCTTCGGACATGGAGTAGAGGCCGCCTCGGTTGACGAGTGCTGCCACGGCGGGCAGCGGCTCGGCGGCCCACGTCGCCATGTCCACCGAAAAACCCCGGTTCATGGCAATCAGGATGTCGATGACGGCATACTGCTGGAAGATGGCGGCTTCCACAGCGGCGACGATCACGCTCGAAATCAGGACGGGAATGATGGGTTTCCTCATCGCCGAGCCCACCAACACGATGACGGGCGGCAGCAGCAGCAGGATATTGAACTCGAAGAGCGTCCGGAGGCTGATCATGAAGGGGCCAATGACGTCCGCGCCGCCAACCGCCACCGTCGCGCCATGCGTGAACCCGAGCACCGTGAACGCCACGGCCGCCAGCACGGCCGACGGCAGCGTCGTCACCATCATGGATCGGATGTGGTCGTAGAGGTCGACGCCCGTGGCCAGCGCGGCCATGTTGGTGGTATCGGACAGCGGAGACAGTTTGTCGCCGAAGTACGCGCCGCCGATGATGGCGCCGGCGGCAATGCCGAGGTCCGCGTCAAGTACCCCCGTAATGCCGATCAAAACGACGCCCACCGTGCCGACCGACCCCCACGATGTACCGGTGAGCAGCGAAAACACAATCGGGACCAGGAAGCACGTCACGTAGAGGAAGGCCGGGCTGACCAGTTCAAGCCCCCAGTAGACCAGCATGGGGATCGTGCCGCTGATCATCCACGCCGCAATGATGATCCCGATGGTGAACAGGATGAAAAAGGCCGGCAGGGCGGACGCCAGTTTCCGGACCACGGACGCCTGGATATCCGCGTACGGCACGCCGATGACCACCAGATGCCCGACGGCGAAGGCCGCTGCCAGCACGAACAGGATCTCCAGGGGCGCCGAAGGCAATCCGAACGCCAGCGGTCCCACGATGAGCCCGAGCACGATGAGCACCGTCAGGACCAGAATGGGGAGCAGGGCGTGGATGAATTTCAGCGGGTACCTCTTCGGGTTGGGCGGGCAGGAAAATAAACGTCTGCCCCCAAATGGGCGAATCGGAACTTGCACAACCCGCCCCATTTCAACTCCCGTGGCCACCGGCCGATAACACCCCCAATGCATACCATTCTCATCATAGACGACGACGAGCCGATCCTGTCCACGTTCGGGTTCACGCTGGAAAATGCCGGATATGAAGCCCTGACGGCGAGCGGAGGGGCGGAAGGCCTGGAATTGGCCCACAACAATGTACCGGATGTCATCCTGTGCGACGTGAACATGCCGGGCATGAACGGCTGGGAAGTCCTGAGGGCGGTGCGTGCCGAACCCACGACGGCTCATATCCAGTTCGTGCTCATGACCGGGAATACGCGCGACATCCAGCCTCGGACGGGCATGGAGGTGGGCGCGGACGATTTCCTCGTCAAGCCGTTCGGGCAAAAAGAGCTGCTGAAAACGGTCGAGGCGCGCCTGCACCGGGCGGAAGTGCACCGGAAGCTGGCCCAGGATGCCGCCAAATCCGTCCGGACCAACCTGCGCTCCACGCTGCCACACGAGTTCTTCACGCCGCTCGCCGGTATCCTCGGTATTGTCGAGTTGCTCCGGGACAAGGATGCGCCGCTCTCCCCGGAGGACACCGAACAGTTCCTCGTCGAAATGCAGCAGGCCGGATGGCGTCTGCACCGCACGCTGAACAACTATTTCACGGCCCTGAACCTGGAGCAGACCTCGCCGGCCGAGCAGGTACTTCCGGACCTGGCGCACGAACGCCTGAAGAAGGCCGTGCAGACCGGCATTGAAGCCGCGGCCAAGCGGCATGCCCGCCAACGGGACCTGGAAATCCGGCTGGCCGACACGTCCATACAGGGCTTGGCGGCCGATGTCACGCTCATCACGGAAGAGCTCGTGGAAAACGCATGCGTGTATTCGCCACCCGGAACGCTCATTCGCGTCACGCTCGCGGCCGACGGCGTGTTGACGGTTACCGACGAGGGCCGGGGCATGTCCCGGGACCAGATCCGCGAGGTCGGGGCATTCAAGCAGTTCGACCGCAGGAAATTCGAGCAGCAGGGCCTGGGCCTCGGGCTGTTCCTGGTCCAGCGGATTGCCGGCAATGCCGGGGCGTCGTTTGAAATAGACAGTGCGCCGGACGAAGGCACGCGTGTGCATGTGGGGTTCGTTCGGGGAGGCCAGTAGATGGTCACCTCCACCCCCCTCGACGCCATGGCCGCTGAATTCCTGACCGCGCTCCGGTCGGGCGACCGTCACGGTGCCAGCAATCTCGTACTCAATGCGGTAAACACGGGTCGTGTCCCGGTGCGGGACATCTACCTGAACGTCTTCCGCACGTCGCAGTACGAAGTCGGCCGACTCTGGTCCGAAGGCGAACTCTCGGTTGCCGAGGAGCACTACTGCACGGCGGCGACGCAACTCATCATGTCGCAACTCTATCCGCACATCTTTTCCGTGGCCCGTCGCGGGAAGACCCTGGTAGCCACGAGTGTGGCCGGTGAATTGCACGAACTGCCCATCCGCATGGTGGCCGACTTTTTCGAGATGGCGGGATGGGACACCTATTACCTGGGCGCCAACACTCCGGCCCCGGACGTGGTCCGGACGGTCCGGGAGCGGAAGGCCGACGTCGTTGCCATTTCGGCCACCATGAGCAGGAACGTGAAGCGGGTCAAGGAAATGGTGGATGCGCTCCGCGCGACGCCCGGCCCCAAGGTCATGGTCGGAGGGTGGCCCTTCACGCAGGACCCGGATCTCTGGCGAAGCCTGGGCGCCGACGGATGCGCTGAAAACGCCGATAAAGCCGTTGAATTGGCCGAAAGGTGGGTCTCATGATGGACGAACTCACCCGCATAAACAACGAGTTGGCGAACCTCCAACGGGACCTCGCCAAAAAAAATGCGGAGCTTGTGTCGTTGAATGCGGACAAAAATCGTTTTCTGGGTATGGCGGCGCATGATTTACGCGGCCCCCTCGGCGTAATCCTGAGTTACAGTTCCTTCCTGGAGGATGAAGCAGGTCACCTGCTTGATGACGAACAGAAGGAATTCGTAACCACCATAAAGACCACAAGCCGCTTTATGCTGCAGTTGGTGGAAGAGCTTCTTGACGTGACCGTGATCGAGTCCGGTCACCTGGTTCTGGAGACGGAACCTGTGGACCTGTGTGCGCTGACGCACAGGATGGCACAGATGAACAGCGTGCTCGCGACCCGGAAGGATATCCGGATTGAGTGTGCCGTAGCGAACGGGGATGCCGCATCCCCTGTCGTGGTGGAAGCCGATCCCGGCAAGATCGGACAGGTGTTCACGAATCTCCTGTCGAACGCCATCAAGTTCTCGCCGCCCGGAACGAAGGTGTCTGTTGCCATTCGGGCAGACGACGACCGGGCCACCGTCCGCGTGACGGACGAAGGACCGGGCATCCCGGCGGATGAGTTGCCGAAGCTGTTCCTGGCGTTCGGTCAGACCAGCGTCCAGCCCACGGATGGAGAACCCTCCACCGGGCTTGGCTTGGCGATCGTGAAGCGTATTGTGGAAGGCCATGGGGGCCATGTACATGTGGAGAGCACCCCGGGGGTGGGATCCACATTTTCGTTCAGCCTGCCTCGCAACCAACCCCGTTGAACATGGCCCCTCTGGATGTCAGACCCCCTACATATCCTCGTTGTTGATGACAACCCCCACGCGCTGAAAGCCACGGTCCGTGTCCTGGAAAAGGCAGGCTGGACCACGGCGTCGGCCACCAACGGAAACGAGGCGCTGCGTCACATCCGCGACCTCCGCCCCCAACTCGTCCTGCTCGACGTGGTGCTTCCGGACATCGACGGCCTGGAGGTCCTGCGCCAAATACGGGCCGACGAGGCACTGAAGTACACCGCGGTGGTCTTCCTGAGCAGTCAGAAGACCGAGTCGGGCCACGCTGCGGAGGGACTGGACGTGGGCGCCGACGGATACATTGTCCAGCCCATTGACAACCATGAACTGGTTGCCCGCGTCAGGCTGCACATGCGCCAACAGGAACTGACCGAACGTCTGCGCAAGAGTGAAAGCCTCATGGCGCGTGCGCAGCGGATTGCCCAGCTGGGGAGTTGGGAGCTGGACATGGTCGCCGGCGAGCTCTCCTGGTCGGAAGAGGTATACCGGATATTCGGGCTGACACCGGATGCCTTCGGCGCCACATTCGAGGCTTTCCTCGCTACGGTCCATCCGGACGATCGGGCCATGATGCTCAAGGCGCAGGATGCCGCGCTGCACGGGGAGATCGCACTGGACATTGAACACCGGATAGTCCGGCCGGACGGTTCCATGCGCTGGGTCCATGAACTCGGAGAACTGGAACTGGACCATGCGGGCACGCCGGTGCGCCTGACCGGAACGGTCCGGGACATCACGGACCGGAAATGGTCCGAAGAGTCCGTAGCCGCCCTCGAGGCACGCCTGAGACAGGTCTCCGAGGCGCTTCCCATCCACGTGTGGACCGCCGATCCCGAGGGCGAGGTGGATTTTGCGAACAGCTCGTTCCTGACCTTCACCGGCGCAGACAAGGAAGAGGGCGACATCCAGAACTGGCAGAAATTCGTGCATCCCGACGACATGAAGACCGGCCAGATGGTCTGGGACCGGGCACATGCCGCATCGTCTTCCTACACCAACGAAATGCGTCTGCGGCACCACACCGGGGAGTACCGATGGCTGCAGGTCCATGCAAGCCCCATCCGGGACGAGGGGGGACGGATTTCGCACTGGTTCGGGACGGCCATCGACATCCACGAGACCAAGCGGCTGGAACGACGCCTGAAAACCATCCTGGAGAGCATTACCGATGCGTTCTTCACCCTGGACCGGAACTGGCGCTTCACGTACATCAACGCGGAAGCAGAGCGCCTCCTGCACCGGGAACGGG
Source organism: Rhodothermales bacterium (assembly GCA_040221055.1). NCBI lineage: Bacteria > Pseudomonadati > Rhodothermota > Rhodothermia > Rhodothermales > Rhodothermales bacterium. The sequence continues at coordinate 7,160 of JAVJVN010000007.1, forward strand.
GCGAATTGCTGGGCACCATGATCTGGGACGAGTTTCCGGAAGCGGTTGGAACCGAGTCCGATATCGAGTACAACCGGGCCATGCGGGAGGGGGTGTCCAGGCATTTCATCCAGCATTATCCTCCGCTCGGCAGGTGGTTTGAGGCCAACGCATATCCGTCGGAAGAAGGGTTGGCGGTGTATTTCCGCGACATCACGAAACAGTACGAGGACGAGCAGCAACTCCGGTTGCAGCGCGCAGCACTTGAAGCCGCCGCCAACAGCATTGCCATCACGGACCGGGACGGCAGGCTCATCTGGGTGAATCCTTCGTTCGCCATGACGTATGGACTGGAAGAGGAGGACGTCACCGGACGGAAGCCCGGCGATCTCATAGGCTCGGGACTGCACGACAAGGCGTTCTTTGAGGACATGTGGGAGACCATTCTGGCCGGCAACGTGTGGAGTGGGGAAATCATAAACCGGAGAACGGATGGCTCCCTGATTAGCGAGGAAATGACCATCACCCCGGTTCGGGATGCCACCGGGGAAATCGCGCAGTTCATTGCCATCAAGCAGGACGTCACGGTGCGGCGGGAGTCGGAACGCAAGTTGCGCGAACAGGCGGCGCTGCTGGACAAGGCGACCGATGCCATCCTGGTCCGCGAACTGGATCATACCATCGTGTACTGGAATCGCAGCGCGGAAACCCTGTACGGGTGGACCGCGAAAGAAGCCATCGGACAATCCATTGAACAGCTGCTGTATTCGGATCCGACCGCGTTCCGGGCGGCAACCGAAACCACCCTGAGTGCCGGAGAATGGTCCGGGGAGTTGGACCAGATCACCCAGGACGGACGGGAAATCACGGTCCAGGGTCGCTGGACGCTCCTGCGGGACGGCGACGGGCGACCGCAGTCCATCCTGGCCATCAATACCGACATCACCGAGAAAAAGCATCTGGAGCAGCAATTCCTCCGGGCCCAGCGGATGGAAAGCATTGGAACGCTGGCCGGCGGCATTGCCCACGACTTGAACAACCTGTTGTCGCCCATCATGATGGGCGTGGATATCCTGAAGGACGGAGAATCCGATGAGCGCCGCCTTAAGGTCATTGAAAGCATGCGGCAGAGTGTGCAGCGGGGCTCACACCTGGTCCGTCAGGTCCTGTCGTTTGCCCGGGGCGTGGACGGTGCACGCGTCACGCTCTTCCTGGACCAGGTGGTGCGCGAGGTTGAGTCCATGGTCGGAACCAGTATGCCGCGGAACGTCCGGGTTACCCGCTCCACCGCCCTCGATCTGTGGCCCGTACTGGGTGACCCCACGCAGCTTAACCAGGTCGTACTGAATCTGGCGCTGAATGCAGCCGACGCCATGCCGGACGGCGGTACGGTCACCATTTCCACGGAGAATGTTGAGGTCGATGCCCAGTACGCCGTCATGAACCACGATGTCCGGCCCGGGCGTTATGTGGTCCTTGAGGTCGTGGACGAAGGCATCGGGATGACGGCGGATGTTCAGGAGCGCATATTCGAACCGTTCTTCTCCACCAAGGAGGTCGGGAAGGGGACCGGCCTGGGCCTGAGCACGGTCCTGGGCATTGTGCGCAGCCACGGCGGGTTCATGAACGTGTACAGCGAGCCTGGCAGAGGCAGTACGTTCCATGTATACCTCCCCGTGCAGGGTGACGGCACGGCCACCGAAGCACCGGATGAAGTGACCGAATCCTTCCCGCGCGGCAACGGCGAGCAGATCCTGGTCGTGGACGACGAACTCTCCATCCTGACCATCACACGCCACACGCTGGAGACGTACGGATACCGCGTCATCACGGCCGAAGACGGTGCACAGGCCATCGGGCTCTACGCCATGAACCGCCAGTCCGTTGCGCTGGTCATCACGGACATGCGCATGCCCGCCATGGACGGATCGGCCCTCATCAAGGCCGTCCGGCGCATGGATGAGACGGCAAAAATCATAGCGTCGAGCGGACTCTACGGGAGCGGAAACGTGGCGAAGGCCACCAGTGCCGGCGTCGGGCATTTCCTGGAAAAACCGTTCACGGCCGGTCGGCTGCTGACGCTGGTGAGGGAGGTACTGGATTCCGATTGATGCTGCACGCACTGAAACAGATCGGGTACGATGCGAAAGCCTGGCGGATTGCAGGCATCTATTTCGTCGTGTCTGTCCTGTGGATCTGGCTGTCCGATGCGTTCCTGGATGTCCTGTTCGATGATGCCGCATCGGTCGTGCGATGGAGCCAGTACAAGGGCTGGTTCTTCGTGCTGGCCACGTCCATTATGTTGTTCGTGCTTGTAGGAGACGCCCTGCGGCGCATCCGAATGAGTCAGGATGCCCTGCGGACCGTGGTCGGGACGGCCATGGATGCCATTGTAGCGGTCGACGCGGAGGGCATCATCCGGATATTCAATGAGACGGCCGAGCGGCTGTTCGAATGCCCGGCCGACAACGCCATCGGGAAGCCGTTCAGTGCGTTCTTCAGCAAACCGGCCGGGCACGCGAAGGCCACCCGGTATGTGGCCGAGGGCATCCGCCCGGACGGCACACGGTTTCCCGTGGAGGCGTCCATTGCCCAATCGTTCGCCGGCGATCGGCCTATCCTCACATTCATCCTGCGGGACATCAGTGAACGGCTGGCCTTCGAGCACGAAATCCGGAGGCTGAACCGCCTGCATGAGGCGCGCAGCCGGATTAATCAGGCCATGGTGATAGCGGCCGATCGGGACGAGTTTCTCCGGGAAGTGTGCAGTGTATTGGTGGACCATGGCCGTGTTGACCTTGCCTGGGTCGGCCGGAAAGCCGACGACGGAACGGTGGAACCGATTTCGGTACTGAACGGGCATACACCCTTGGTCACGTTGGAAAGCACCCGGGACCGGTACGTATGCAACGACCTCGAAGCCGAGGCGGCCATGCGGCCGTGGAGGGCGGATATCCGCGAACGGGGCTTCCGGTCCGCGGCGTTCTTTCCCATCCGGCATGCCGACACGGACTGGGGCGTGCTCAGCGTGTATTCGGCTGCATCGGGCTTTTTCCAGGAGCGGGAATTGCGCTTGTTGGAAGAAGTGGGAACGGATATTTCCTTCGCATTGGACATCATCCAGCGCACGCTGGAACGGAATGAGGCCCAGGAACTCGCCGCAGAAGAGCAACGGTTCTCGGACTCCATGATCGAGAGCATGCCGGGGATCCTGTATTTCTATGACCTCGAAGGACATCTCATGCGCTGGAACCGGAATTTCGAGACCGTTTCGGGGTACTCGGCCGAGGAACTGGCCCACATGCATCCGCTGGATTTCTTCGAGGAATCGGACAAGCAACTGCTGGCATCCCGGATAGAGCAGGTGTTCGTGAACGGATTGTCCTCCGTCGAGGCGCCGTTCCTGAGCAAGGATGGAACCAAGACGCCGTTTTTCTTCACGGGTCGGCGGGTGGTCTTCAACGACATGCCCTGCCTGGTGGGTGTGGGGATTGATATTTCCGACCGGCTGAAGATGGAGGAGGAGCTGCGGGCGCTCAATCTGTCTTTGGAGGCAAAGGTCGCCGACCGCACGGCGGAACTGCGCACGGCCCTCGTGGCGGCCGAGCAGGCGGACAACATGAAGTCGGCCTTCCTGGCTACCATGTCCCACGAATTGCGGACCCCGTTGAACTCCATCATCGGGTTCACGGGCATCCTGCTCCAGGGGTTGGCCGGCAAACTGAATGCCGAGCAGCGCAAGCAGATGGGCATGGTGCAGGCCAGCGCCCGCCATCTGCTGGAACTGATCAACGACGTACTGGATATTTCGAAGATCGAAGCCGGTCAGATTACCGTGGAGCGGGGGCCGTTCGACCTCCGGGAGCTGCTTCCGCGCGTGGTGGCCTCAGTCGAACCGATGGCGACCCGGAAGGGGCTCGACCTGCGCCTGGACATGGACGCATCCATCGGGGCAATCGAAAGCGACGAGCGCCGCGTCCGGCAAATCCTCATCAACCTGCTGAACAATGCCATCAAATTCACGGATTCGGGATTCGTGCGCGTGCATGCCCATTCCGGAGACGGTACGTTGGTGGTGGTTGTCCAGGATTCCGGCATCGGCATCAAGGCAGAGGACCTGGACACGCTGTTCAAACCGTTCCACCAGGTGGATACCGGCCTGGGTCGCCAACACGAAGGGACCGGCCTCGGCCTGGCCATCTGCCGGCGCCTGGCCGATCTGCTTGGCGGGGACATTTCGGTGCAGAGCACGTGGAACGAAGGAAGCACATTCACCCTGGAACTGCCGCTCGAATGAAGACCATCCTGCTCATAGAAGACAATGAACAGAACCGGTATCTGGCCACGTATCTGCTGGAAAAGAACGGGTACAGGGTGCACGAAGCCGTTGACGGCCCAACCGGAATCGAGATGGCCCGTGCGCTGAAGCCGGATCTCATCCTGCTGGATATCCAGTTGCCGTCCATGGACGGATACCAGGTGGCGCGCGAGTTGCGCCGGGAGGATATCCTTTCGCAGACACCGGTGGTGGCAGTCACCTCGTATGCCATGGGCGGGGACCGGGAAAAGGCCCTCGAGGCCGGGTGCACCGGTTACATTGAGAAGCCCATTGACCCGGACACGTTCGTTCAGGAATTAGCCCGGTTCCAAGTGTCATGAAGCACATCCTGATTGTCGACGACAAGGAAGACAACCTCTACATGCTGCAGGCCCTGCTGCAGGGAAGCGGGTACGAGGTCGTTACAGCCGTGCACGGTGCGGAAGCGCTCGTTAAAGCCCGGAAACGACCACCGGACCTGGTGATTTCGGACCTGCTCATGCCGGTCATGGACGGATACACGTTGCTTCGTCGATGGAAACGGGACGAGGCGCTCAAGGAGATCCCGTTCGTTGTTTACACGGCCACCTATACCGAGGACAGCGACCGGAAACTGGCCCTTGAAATGGGAGCCGATGCCTTCCTGCTGAAGCCGACGGAGCCGGAGGAGTTCATCCGGATCATCGGTGAGGTCGCGAGTCAGTCCGGTGTCCAGGAGCCGGGAACAGGAGACCCGGTTGGTGAGGGTGCATTGTTCAAGGTGTACAGTGAAAGCCTCATCCGGAAACTGGAGGAGAAATCCCTCGAACTGGAGGAGGCCAACGCGGCCCTGCAGGCCGATCTGGAGGTGCGCCGTGCGGTCGAAGCGTCGCTCCGGGAGAGCGAACAGCGGTTCCGTCAGCTGGCCGAATATATCGAGGAGGTGTTCTGGATTTCCGACCCCGACAAGGGGACCATGCACTACATTTCACCGGCGTACGAGACGATATGGGGGCGCAGCTGTGCCAGTCTGTACAAGGAGCCCCGGAACTGGATAGATGCGTTGCACCCCGACGATCGGGATCGGGTCATCCGGGCATCGAATACCAAGCAGGTCACGGGCGAGTACGACGAAACCTACCGGATTCTGCGTCCCGACGGGAGCATCCGATGGATCCGGGATCGGGCGTTTCCGATCTCCAATGAACGGGGCGTCGTGTACCGCGTGGTGGGCACGGCCACCGACATCACGGAGCAGCGGGAGGCGGAGCTTCGGATTGCCGAACAGGCCGCACTGTTGGACAAGGCCCACGATGCCATCCTGGTCCGGGACCTGGACCACCGTGTGCTGTACTGGAACAAGAGTGCCGAAACGCTCTACGGCTGGACCGCCGAGGAGGCGACGGGGCGGCCTGTGGGCGATCTCATTTACGCCGACCCAGCGGCCTTTCACGAGGCGACCCAGGCCACCCTGGCCACCGGAGAATGGTCGGGCGAAATCGAACAGGTGACCCGGTCGGGCACACGGCTGACCATCAATGCGCGCTGGACCCTGGTCCGGGACGACGACGGGGTGCCCCGGTCCATCCTCTCCATCAACATGGATGTCACGGATCGGAAGAAACTGGAACAGCAATTCCTGCGGGCGCAGCGCATGGAAAGCATTGGTACGCTGGCCGGCGGCATTGCCCATGACCTGAACAACCTGTTGGCGCCCATTGTGATGGGCGTGGACCTGCTGCGCCAGGTGGATCTGCCCCCGCGCCTGAAAGCCGTGGTGGAAAACATCGGCAAGAGCGCGCAACGTGGAACGAGCCTTGTGAAACAGGTGCTGTCCTTTGCCCGCGGCGTGGAAGGAGCCCGCGTAACCCTGCTCATGGACCATATTGTCCGGGAGGTGGAATCCATCGTGGCGACCAGTTTCCCGAAGAGCATCCACTTTGTCCGGGAGACCGATCGGGAGTTGTGGCCCATTGTGGGCGACCCCACACAGCTCAACCAGGTGGTCCTGAACCTGTGCGTGAACGCCCGCGACGCCATGCCGGAGGGCGGGACCATTGAGGTCACCACGCGCAACGTGATCATCGACGACCAGTACGCGGTCATGAATCCGGAAATCGAGGCCGGGAAATACGTGGTGGTTGAGGTCTCGGACGAAGGCACCGGCATGTCCGAGGACGTCATCAACCGGCTGTGGGAGCCGTTCTTCACGACCAAGGAAGTCGGTGAGGGGACGGGTCTCGGCCTGCCCACCGCGCTTTCCATTGTGAAAAGCCACGGCGGAACCATTACGGTCTACAGCGAGGTGGGTCGGGGCAGCGTGTTCAAGGTGTACCTTCCGGCCGCCGAAGACACGGAAGCGGGACTGGTGACGGAAGCCGGTGACGAGGAATTCATGCGCGGCAGCGGCGAACTCATCCTGTTGGTGGACGATGAAGTGTCCATCCTGTCCATCACGCGGCATACGCTGGAAACCTTCGGGTACCGGGTCATCACGGCCGACGACGGTGCCCAGGCGGTCGGCGTGTATGCGGACCACCGCAGCGAGATCGACCTGGTCCTGACCGACATGATGATGCCGGTCATGGACGGCTCGGCGCTCATAAAGGCCCTCCGCCGCATGGATCCGGAGGTCCGCATTGTGGCCGCCAGCGGGATCCATGGCAACCAGGAGGTGCTTGGAAACGGCGGTGCCCACGTCAGCTGGTTCCTGGAGAAACCCTATTCCGCCAGCGAATTGCTGCAGACGGTCGCACGGGCGCTTCGCACCGGCTGACATGTCGTTCGCAACACGGTGACGTCGACCTGCAACAGGGGTGCATCCGGGGCCACGGTGGCCCGGTAAGGGGGTGCATGCGGAGATCGCCGCGTGGGTGGCACCACCGCAGCCGCACTTTGGGGGTACGCCGTCTGCCACGGCTGCCCACCGGCGCTCCCCGCTGCCCTTTGCCGGGCCGCGAACCACCAGGGCGTGACAACAACGCCCGTATGTTTCCGTGCATGGTCCCCGATCAGGTCCGGTGGTTCGCGGCCAAGCAAGGCGGCTGTCCTTGACGACAGCCCCTCGCGAAGCTCGTCCTGTGAATACCACCGAAACCCGTCATGCACCACCGCCTTTCCGGCCGGCCCGGATGCTTCCACGCACGCTCCGGATCCGCTTCTGTCATCGTCCTGCTCCTTCTCGTATCGGGATGTACCCTGCTGCGGCCTGCAGAGCGACCGGCGGCCAGCCCGGCCGTCGCCGCCGCAGACGCCGAGCCCGATTCCACCGCCTGGGATGACGGGTTCATCCGAACCCACAAGAAGCCGGATGGCACGTTGCTGTTCGAGATCCCTGCCCAGGCCTTCGACCGGGATGTCCTGCTGGTGAGCCGGATTGCCAAGATGCCGCAGAATCTGATATTCGGGGGTGCCGGCATGAAAGCCCGCTCCCAGCAGGTCATCCGGTGGGAACGGATGAATGACCGGGTGTACCTGCGGCACGCATCGTATGACGCCGTGGCCGATTCCACGCTCCCGATTGCGCAGGCCGTGCGGGCAAATCATTTTGAACCGGTCGTCGCATCCTTTGCCATTGAACGCACGGACGCGGCGACCGGGGCGGTAACCATTGACGTCACACGGCTGTTCACGACCGATGTCCGGCTGCTCACCGGGTTGTCCAGCGGCCTGCGGACCGCCAGCCAGGTGCGCAGGCTCGATCCCGAGCGGAGCCTGGTGCTGTCGGCGGCCAGCTATCCGCTGAACACGGAAGTGCGGCACGTGCTGACGTTCGAGGCGGAGAATCCGCCCAGCAACCAGGCGACGGCCACCATTTCGCTGGAAATGAACCAGTCCATGATCGTGCTGCCGCGCGAACCCATGAAACCGCGCTTTTACGACGCGCGGGTCGGATTCTACACGCGCCAGCAGATTGACTACGGCGAGGAAACCCAGGGCGTCCGTCCGAGGGACTTCGTGACGCGCTGGCGCCTGGAGCCCAGCGATCCCGAGGCCTATGCCCGCGGCGAGCTCGTGGACCCGGTGAAACCTATTGTGTACTACATCGATCCGGCCACGCCGGAGCACTGGCGTCCGTATCTGAAACAAGGTGTGGAAGACTGGCAGACCGCTTTTGAAGCCGCCGGGTTCAGCAATGCCATCCTGGCCCGCGATGCCCCGACGCCGGAGGAGGATCCGGAGTTCTCACCGGAAGACGTGCGCTATTCGGTCATCCGGTACATCACGAATCCCATCCAGAATGCCCAGGGGCCGCACGTGCACGACCCGCGTTCCGGCGAAATCCTGGAAAGCGACATCCTGTGGTACCACAATGTCCAGGAATTGCTGCGCAACTGGTTTGTGATCCAGACGGCCGGGTATGACCGGTCCGCGCGCAAGCCGATCCTGGATGAAACGGTCATGGGCGAACTCATCCGGTACGTGGCCAGCCACGAAGTGGGTCACACGTTGGGTTTCCCGCACAACTGGGGGGCGAGCAGCGCCTATCCGGTCGACTCCCTGCGCTCGGCGGCGTTCACCGAGCGGATGGGTGTCTCGCCCTCCATCATGGATTACTCCCGGTTCAACTATGTCCGGCAACCTGAGGACCGGCACGTTCCCTTCATGAGTATGGTAGGCCCGTACGATCGGCATGCCGCGGAGTGGGGCTACAAATGGTTTCCGGGTGACCTCACGGCGGACGAGGAAGCCCGCCGGCTGAATGCGTGGCTGACCCCACGCATGACCAACCCCGTCCACTTCTACGGCCGGCAGACCGGCATTGACCAACAGGTGGATCCGCGCTCGCAGCGCGAGGATATCGGGGACAATCCCGTGGAGGCATCGGGCCTGGCCGTGTTGAACCTGCGCCGGGTCATGGACACCCTTGCCGACTGGGCCGTCGAGCCGGGACAGGACCACGAGACGCTGGGCGGATACTATCAGTCGCTCGTTTTCCACTACACGCTGTACATGGAACACGTGGCGCGGCAGGTGGGCGGCGTGTACGAAACCCCGCGCGTCAAGGGACAGGCGGGCGCATTCACATATGCGCCGGTGGAACGGGAGAAGCAGGAGGCATCGCTGGCGTTCCTGGACGAGCATGTGTTCCGCGCGCCGACGTGGCTGGTCCGAGAGGACGTGGTGCGGGACCTGGTCCAGGACGGTGCGACAGACGCCGTCACGAACGCGCAAGTGGCTGTGCTGCATTTGCTTGTGCGACCAGACCGGCTCATGAGGATGGCCGAATACCGGGAGCGGGATGGCGCCGGGGCCGTTTCGCCTTGGGAACTCATGGACCATCTGCACGAGAGCATGTGGGCCGGGCTTGGTTCTGGTTCCGGCTCGGGCTCCGGGTCGGGGGCGCTGTACGATCGTGCCCTCCAGCGGGCCTGGGTGGAACGGCTCGCCTGGTTGGATGCGCAGACCGGAGCAGGAACCCTGCGGTCCGATATCCGCGCGCTCGCCGTGCACTACCTCACCCGGGCGCGCGCCGAGCTGACCGATGCGCCGCGCCGCGGCCTGCCCGTCGAGGAGCGCGCCCACCGGGACGATCTGCTAAGGCGCATTGCGCTTACGTTGGACCCATCCTGAGGGCGCGGCGGTACGTGCGGCTGACCGGAATCCGGGCGCCGGACGTCATGTGGACCGCGCACGTTCCGCCGCGCCCCTGTTCCACGCGCAGGACATGCGCCAGGTTGACGATGGCACTCCGGTGGACGCGCACGAAGTGGTCGGCCGGGAGGCGCTCGGCCAGCCGGGCGAGCGTGTCCCGGTGGGCCACGGTTTCCGAGCCGGTATGGATGTCCACGTAGACGCCCGCGCCCTGAATGGATTCGATGTCTTCGACGGCAATGAACCGGAGGCGACCCACGGAGCGGACGGCCAGGCGCTGGAGGGGGGGCTGGGCGCCAGTTGGACGCGTTCCGACATCGGGATGGGCAAGGGTTCGCGCGTGGGCTTGGGCCGCATTGCCCGTGTCCGGCTTCGAGGTGAACGCGGCCAGGCGATCCAGGAGCGACTGCAATTCGCGGCGCCGGACCATGTCCGCGGCGTGACGCAACGCATCCTCCACGCGATCGTCCTCGAACGGCTTCAAGACGTAGTCGAGGGCGTTCAGGCGGAACGCCTGGATGGCGTGCTCATCCCAGGCCGTGACGAAGACGACGGCCGGTGGCGGCGGGGCGGCGGGATCCGCTGCGTCCACGAGTTCACGCACCACCTGCATGCCGGTCATTTCCGGCATCTCGATGTCCAGCAACAGGATATCGGGCGTTTCGCGGCGCACGGCGTCCATGGTTTCGGCCCCGTTCGCGGCCACGGCCACCACCTGGAATCCGTCGAGCGCCGAGACCAACCGGCGCAAATGCTCGCGGGCCGGCACCTCGTCTTCGGCTATGACCACGCGGTGGATCATGCCGAACCCGGAATCTGCGCCCGTACGGCCAGTCCGCCCATCCGGGACGTCGCGAAGGTCACGCTGGCCCCGGGAAACAGGCCTTCAAGGCGTTCCACGGTGCTCGTCAACCCGACACCCGGCGCCACGGGCAGGTGCTCCAGGCTAACCGGCTGGCCGACCGGGATTCCAGGAATTCCGGGGCCGTCATCCTCCACCACGAGCAGGAGATTGCGGTTGCTCCCGTCCTCCAACGATGCCCCGATCCGGACCGTACCACCGTCTGCGCGCGGCAGGACGCCGTACCGGATGGCATTCTCGACCAGCGGCTGGAGGAACAGGTCGGGTACCTCCACGTGGCGCACGGCTTCCGGTACGTCCACCTCCACCCGGAGCCGGTCCCCGAACCTGTGCCGCTCGATGTTCACATAGTGCATGAGGTGATCCAATTCGGCACCCAGGGCCACCCGGGGCGGGGCTTTCTCGTTGAGCGAGCGCCGCAGCAACGCCGCCAGGTCGGTGACCATGTTGCGGGCCACGCCCGGGCGCGCACCCATTTCCGACTGGATGGCGTGGAGGGTATTGAACAGCACGTGCGGATTGAGCCGCTCCCGCAGGGATTGCAGGCGGGCCGACATGAGGGACGATTCCAATCCGGCCAGTTCGGTCTCCTTCTGGACGACGTGGCGCACGAACGCGTAGGAGAGGGCGAGTACGAACCAGAACAGCAGGTCCACGAAGTAGGTCCGCATGAGCGCCACGCGGAAATACTGCCACAAATCCAGCTCGAAGTCCGTCACGGCCACGTGGATGGCGTGGGCTCCCGTCACCAGTCCGACCTCCAGCACACACGCCACCGTGGCCAGCATGGCGTGCACACCCACCCGTCGGGCCCGGACAGCCCCGCCCAACCGGCCGCCGAGCGGAAACCGTCGTTCGGCCGCGAAGACCAGCGGCGTTATAAGCATCCACGGATACCACCCGAGCATGGTCCAGAACACGGTGCCGTCGGGGAAGCGGGCAACTCCCATCAGGAACGCCACGTAGTGTTGGGCCAGGTAGGCGGCACCCACCCCGTTCCAGAACAGGAACAGCGCCCACCGGGCACGCCAGGTGGCAAACGGGCGATCGAGGGAAAACGTCGTCATGCTTCCGTTCAACGGCCCGACGGCTATTTTGTGGCATGATCAAGACCATTCTCCGTGCATTGATTGTGGATCCCGACGCAGCGGCTCGGGAGCAGCTGGCCGGGCTCCTGGCCACGCGGCCGGACGTGGCATTGGCCGGTACGGCACAGGACGTCCAGGAAGCCGTCCGCTGCCTGACGGACGAACCGTTCGACGTCGTTTTCACGGAGATCATGGGCCTTGAGGTGGCGGAGCGCGTGGGGCCCCGGGCCATGCCACCCGTCATTTTCTGCACAGCACACGATGCGTTCGCCATCCAGGCGTTCGCCATGCACGCCGTGGATTATCTGCTGAAGCCCATCGATGCGCATCGATTCCATGAAGCCATGGACCGGGTGGTGTCCCGCCGCGGTCCCGGTGACCTGGCGGCCGTGCAGGACCGGCTGAAGCATCTTCTGGATCCGGCGGAACACCCATCGCCGAGCCGCGCCGCCGCGCCGACACCCCTCCAGCGCTTCCTCATCCAGGAAACGGACCGGATGGTATTCGTGAGCGCCGAGGACGTGGACTGGATTGAGGCCTCGGGCAACTACGTCGTCCTGCACGCGGGCCGCGAGCGGCATGTACTGCGGCAGACCATGAAGGAGCTGGAAGCCCGGCTGGACGGGCAGCGCTTCCTGCGCATCCACCGGTCCACCATCGTGAACGTGGACCGGATTGCCCACATGCAACCCACCTACAACGGGGAATATGAGGTGCGACTCTCGTCCGGCAAGCGCCTGACGCTCAGCCGGTCGTACCGGCACGTGCTGGACCGCTTCCTGTGACCTACATGCTCGTCGTGCCGTCGTACAGGTCGGTGAACACCTTATCCACCGGCTCCCAGAGCTCAATGGCATTCCCGTCCGGGTCCAGGATGTGCACAAAGGTGCCGTACTCGAAGGCCTGGATGTCGTCGATGATCGTGACGCCGCCCTCACGCATGCGCTCGACCAGCGTTTCCAGGCCCTCCACCCGGAAATTCACCATGAACGGTGCCGTGGACGGATTGAAATACGTGGTGTCGTCCGGCATGGGGCTCCACTGCAGGTATGCCTTCTGGAGCGGCTTCGCGCCTTCGCGGAACTCGAACAGCGAACCGTACTCGTTCGTCTTCAGCCCGAGCCACTCCGCGTACCAGGCCCGCGCAGCCTCCGGGTCGCGGGATTTGTAGAAAATGCCGCCAATGCCCGTGGCCCGCGCTTCTGACCGGGTTCCAGGACCGTCGTGTTCCGGCGCATCCGGAAAATGCTTCTTCATGCAGTCGGGGCACAGTCCGTGCGTGAACGTGGCCCCACTGTGGTCCCCCATGTACTCCTCCACGTCCCGCCAGTACCCCTTGTCGTCCCGGATGTCCTTGCATCCGGCGCAAATGGGCAAGAGGCCCGAAAGCGTCCGGATACTCTGCGCCGCCTCACGTAATTCCAGCTGTGTCACCACCAGGCGGGACAGCCGCTCGAGCGCTTCGATCTGATCGGACCGAAGCGAGCCGGGCCGGCTGTCCATGACGCACAGGGAGCCCACGGCGTATCCGCCGGGCGTAACCAGGGGAGCGCCGGCATAGAACCGCAGGTCCGGATTCCCCGTCACGTACGGATTTTCGTCGAAGCGCGCATCTTCCGTGGCATTCTCGACGATCATGGGGCCGTCATTCCCGATGGTATACGCGCAAAACGCGTGGTTGCGCGGCGTTTCCCAGTAATCGACCCCCATCCGGGACTTGAACCACTGCCGGTCCTGGTCCACGAACGAAATCATGGCCATGGGCATGTCGCAGATGTGGGCGGCGAGCGCCGTGACATCGTCGTAGATCTGTTCGGGAGCCGAATCGAGGATGTCGTACTTCCGGAGCGCAGCCTGACGCGCCGCTTCATCCGGGGGGCGGGGTGGTGTTTTCATGAAGATCCATTACCGGATGTGCGCATGGGCGGTTCCAGAGGGGGAGACGTTGCGCCACAATCGCCGTCGCACGGGCGCCTAAAATCACGTCCTCCAATGGCCGATACCCCAGGGGAGCCAACCCCTCCGACGCCTTGAACCTTCGCACATCTGCCCTCACATGCACCGCGTTGTCCGTGGTGACCCTGTTTCTGAGCCTCATGGTGCCTGGCGCCGAGGCCCAGCAGGTCCGTCATCGGCAGTTGAACATTGCGGAGGGATTACCCCAGTCCCAGGTACTGGACGTACACCAGGATTCCCGCGGCTACATATGGGTGGCCACGCAGGGCGGCGGCGTGGCCCGGTACGACGGTACGGACTTCGAACTGTTCGCGCATGGTGAAAACCGGTCCGTGTACGTGGTTTTCGAAGATGCACAGGGACGCATGTGGTTCGGCACGAGTGACGGCGTGGACGTGCACGATGGCCACACGCAGGTTCATTACGGTGGTTTCCGCAGCAACGTGATCAACAAGATCCGGGCTGCCCCCAACGGGGAAATGTGGATTGCGACCGATTCCGGTATTGAAATCATTTCTGCGCACGGGGATCACCGTCACGGGCCGGCCGCGCTCGAGGGTCTGGCCGTCACCGACCTGGTGTTGGATGCCAATGGGCTTCTGTGGATTGGCACGGACGGCAACGGCCTGTTCACCTTCAACGGCCGGGTTGTGGAAAAGCGTCCCGAAGTCACGGACCCGTACATCCGCGCCATGCACACCGGACCCATGGGCTCCATGTGGATTGGTTCGCGGCGTGGGCTCTCCATCCGGCACTCGAACGGCATGGTCCGCGGCATTCCGGATCCGGAAGGCCATCTGGATGACGTACAGACCATCCGGGAAGACCACGAAGGCACGGTGTGGATTGGTACCAGCCGGGGTCTGTTCGCATGGGAGGGCGGGCAGCTGAACGAATATGCCGCAAACGTGCTGAACGACCGCCGGGTATCGGTCATCTTCGAAGACAATGAACACGGGTTGTGGGTAGGGACGGACGGGCATGGCGTATTCCACTTTCCACGTACTCCGTTTTCGTATTTCACCGAGGAAAACGGCCTGGTGAACAACATTGTGTGGAATTTCGCGCGGACACCCGACCGGGCCCTCTGGATTGGCACGCGCGGTGGGGTGAGCCGCTACCGGAGCGGCACGTTCACGTCCTGGTCGGAGCTGGACGGATATCCCCTGCGCGACACGCGTGCGTTGCATGTGGACGTGAACGGACAGTTGTGGCTGGGCACGGACAGCGGTGTCTTCCGGTTCGAGGACGGGAGTTTCGTGGACATCGGGGCCCCGTCCGGGGTCATCCAGGTCCGCGACCTGGCCGAGGCCCCGGACGGATCGCTGTGGGTGGCCACATTCACGGATGGGGTATTCCACTGGAATGGCCGCGAATGGCGGAATCATTCAACGGCACATGGAATGCTGAGCAATCGGGTCCTGGCCCTGTTCGTGGATGCATCGGGTGCCGTCTGGATGGGAACCAATGAGGGGTTGAACCGCTGGGACGGCGCGCGCATGCAGTCCTACACACCGGAGGATGGACTGTCGTTCGACCAGATCCTGGACATCGATCAGGATGCCAGCGGTCACATCTGGCTGGCCACCTACGGCGGGGGCGTTAACCGGCTCCGGGTGGATGCGGAAGGCACGCTCCGGGAGGTCGACATATTCAATTCCGAGCGTGGCCTGTCGGACGATGCCACCGTCAGCCTGGTGTTCGATGAGGAAGAGGACCTGTGGGTGTGCACCAACCGGGGCATGTCCGAGCTTCGGATGACTCCGGAGCCCGCCATCCACCGTTTCGGCGGGGGACCGAACGATACGCCACTGGAATGCAATACCGATGCCAGCTGGAAAGCCCCGGATGGCACGCTGTGGTTCGGTACGAGCACGGGGATAGCGCGGTATCATCCGCGACTGGACGATGACGATTCAGGAATGGGTGTGGAGGTCATGCTGACCGACATCCGGCTCTTCCTGGAGGACGTGGACTGGACCGAATACGGCGATTCGCTCACCGCCTGGCATGGCCTGCCTGTGGATCTCACGCTGCCCCACGACCGCAACCACGTCCGGTTCGAGTTCCTGGGGATAAGCCTGCGCGCGCCCGAAGCCGTGCAATACCAGTACTTCCTGGAGGGTTTCGATGCTGACTGGTCGCCCGCATCCCCTGAACGGGATGCCACCTACTCCTTCCTGCCGCCCGGGGACTATACGTTCCGCGTTCGTGCGGCCGGCCGGGACGGTGTCTGGTCGGATACGCCGGCGTCGTTCACGTTCGCCGTGAATGCGCCCTTCTGGATGACCCTCTGGTTCCGTATTTCCATGTTCATGCTGGGTGCGGGCCTCATTGTGTTCCTCGTGGACCGCCGCGTGGGCCGCTACCGGCGGCAACGGCGCCTCCTGGAGCGACGCGTGGAACAGCGCACCAAGGAGCTTTTGGCCGCCAACCGGGACCTGCGCCTGGCCCAGCAACACGCCGAGGAGGCCCTGAAGATCAAAAGCCAGTTCGTGGCCAACATGAGCCATGAAATCCGCACGCCCATGAACGGCGTCATCGGGTTCACCAGCCTGCTCCTGGACAGCAAACTGGGGAAGGAGGAGCGCGAGTTCGCCGAAATGATCAAGCTGAGCAGCGAGGCCATGATGGACGTGGTCAACCAGATCCTGGACTTCTCCAAGCTGGAAGCCGGAAAAATGGAGATTGAACGGGTGCCGTTCGTCGTCCGGGACGTCGTCCAGGAAACGCTGGACCTCGTACTTCCCACGGCCCACCAGAAGCGACTCGAACTCACGTCCGTGGTGGACAGCGACGTTCCCGCGGAGTGGGTGGGCGACCGCGTGCGTGTGCGTCAGGTGCTGCTGAACCTGGTGGGTAACGCCGTGAAATTCACCGAGCGGGGCCGGGTGGAGGTGGGCGTCAGCCGCCTCCCGGACGGCGTCCTGCAATTCCGCGTCAACGACTCCGGCATAGGCATTCCCGGGGATCGGCTGCTCGGCCTATTCGAAGCCTTTACCCAGGCCGACGGCAGTACCACCCGCAAGTACGGCGGAACCGGATTGGGTCTTACCATCTCCAAAGAACTGGTGGAACTCAT
Organism: Rhodothermales bacterium; assembly: GCA_040221055.1. NCBI lineage: Bacteria > Pseudomonadati > Rhodothermota > Rhodothermia > Rhodothermales > Rhodothermales bacterium. Next base: position 24,019 of record JAVJVN010000007.1, read on the forward strand.
GGGTGGCCACATCACCGTTGAAAGCACGCCCGACGAAGGGTCCACATTCATCTTTACCCTGCCATGAAACCGCGCATCCTTATAGCGGAAGACAACGAGATCAACCAGCGCCTCATGCGTTTGATGCTCAGCCGCATGGGCTACTCGGCCCGTATGGTGGGTGATGGCAAGGCCGTCGTGAAGGTGGCCCTGGAGGAACCCTGGGACGTGATCTTCATGGACCTGCACATGCCCGAACTGGACGGCGTCGAGGCCGCACGGCGCATTTTGGCCGCCTACAACGACGAAAACACCCCCACTCCCGGCCCCCGCCCCCGCATTTACGCCATGACCGCCGGCGTCCTGGACGCCGACCGCGAACGCTGCCACGCCGCCGGCATGGACGGCTTCATCGCCAAACCCGTTGACAAGGAGGCGTTGAGGGAGGTTTTGGGGTAAACACAATGGATTTTAAGTCCGTTGCGTCTACCTGTTTCGCCATCCCGTAAGAGCCGATTGGTAGAGCAACTGTCAGCGATTTGTTAGCACAGTCTGGCCACCTGTAAGTCGGATAACCTTCTCACTGGCGGCCGCACGCCTGTTCGTAGATTCGCGCAGGCGGCTACCAGAGTTTGTGCTCCTAGGAAATTACAACATTCTTGGTTGCAGAAATTATTCGCGGCGACGATGTACGAGAGTCGAGGCACGCTAGCTGCTTGCACGAGGTAGAGCGTCACTCTGGCCCAACGGTCTCGGCAGTGACGTGACGATTCACTGGCAATGGATCTACCACGCTGCAATGATCTCATCCTATTACATACATAACCTAGGCGGATCCCGTCATCTGCTAGTTAATACCGAGTCTGCCGACCGGCTACGTCGTGTGAGCTACAGGTCACGACGCGGTTGAGACAGCAGTCATTAATGAGCGTGGGATTCCTGGCATCATCCCAGACTGCCCGATGTGGATATATCGAATCAGGATACCAGTCGGCTAGCGACGAGGCTCCCCTCCAACTGATGGGAGAGTCGTCCCTATCTCCGCGTCGCAATAACGGTAACAATCTAGCGTACACGCCCAGCAGGATCAACAGGCCGGAACATTGTTTCAAACCGCGGTTTGAACATAACGGCTATTGGCATTCCAGTGATGCTAGTGGCTGCACATTTTCCTGTTAGGGGTAAGAGAAAAATGCGTTCGTTACTAACCGAAGACTCGCGCGTATCCTCACACGAGTACTCTGAGGATCCACTACTACCTGTCGGCAACACCCTTGCCAGTTGGCATGGGTCTTCCCCTGTGCTGTCGACCGCGGGCCTGCTCAGCGACCACTTCGATAATCTGACTGTAGGTGCTCACGTCAAAGACGCCGTGAACCTACGTTTAGATATGGGCTCGCAGCTTGTTGAATTATCCAGTCTTACCTCAATACGAACGGAATCTGGACTCGTTGAAGAACGGTACTATGGCGACCATCCGGCAAATGATTTGGGAGTCTCTATCGTTCACGTCGTACAGTATTTAGATGAGAATGCGACTCCTGAACTAGTTGATAAGCTCGTAGAGCGACTTGTACCAAATAAATCGTTCCAGAAAAGCATCACAAGCCGAGTGTCAGTTCTGGAATACTCCGCCTTTGTATTCGATTCCGGTCAATGGGACAACAAGATCCCTGCTCAATACAACACCATCCGTCTGATCCTTGACTGCCTTGGCGACACGAATCTCTTACGCGGTTACGACGGCGCCATGGCACTTTGGTTTCATCAAGGCTCTGAAGATTGGCGCAGACAGATGTGCATATCCATGCGAGAATTCTTGAAAATCATAGAAGTACAATACGTCCCCAAATGGAAGGTCGCAGCCTGGCCTGGTTGGGACAAGAACCTGCACGGACATGAACGCGGTAAACCGGAACTTCCATCCAGGAGAGCCCAGTACGCCTATCTGCTTGCTAGCTATGGGCAAGGGGACTCTTCACGCAGGTCTGAAGATCTGGCAAAGCGGACAATTCAATTAGTGAATGACTTGAATGGTATCATTCACTTTAGGCGCGTACGACAGAATCAGATTGCGCCCGCAAGAGCAGTGTCAGAGTTCAACGAACTTGTTTTGGAGTGTCTTAAAGCAATCCGGTACCTACGATTATCACTTTCGTAGGTCACCGTTCTCAAGGAAAACGGAGCAAACACCGATTGCCAGTTAGGTACGATAATTCGCCAACGGGCAATAGCACGAGCTTCTCATTGATGTCCGAGGGATCCGTTAGAATTCCTTAGATTCCTCATATTGCACGACCTAACCCAGGCATCATGGAGTTGGTTTGTGCGTAGACTATTGTTGCGCAATATTTGAGTCGTGTTTATAGCTGGCTTATCGCACCGCAGATGCCATCCTGTATGACTATCAACTTGCAGGGTGTGAGTCGTTGAACTCCATCCAGAGCGACCATGGCGTTCTCAGAAGCTCCTCGCGCTCAGAGGTCAAATCGCGTATTTTCGCTTGAAGTTTCACGTTGAGCTCACGCGGATACACATAAGCCGACAAGGCCTCGTCACTGAATACCAGGTTAGCACTATTGTGTCTAACAAGATCGAGTAGCCTAAAATGAACCAGGGCTAGTGCAAGAAGGCTTGTTTCGTAACCCAACTCAATATCTGTAAATCTCGGATCGGGAACGTAGTTTAGAGCCAAGCTGGGCTCGTCAATTAGGCCGCTATTGGCTAATACTAATTCTTCTACCTTTTTCTCAATATCGATAATGCTGTCAATTAGTGAATAGTCAGCAGCAGACAAAGTCACCATTACCTTTTTCCCATTTTGAACATATTGAGTCTTAGGATTGACTAAATGGGTTAGTGTTCGGAATCCGTCTGGTTTACCCATCACCAGCACTTGATGTAGCACCTTGAGGGTGTTCAGATAAGTATTGAGCGGCCCGTAAATCTTTGATAGTCGATTGTCGATGTCCATCAGTCTTGCGCGCTTAGAATCCTTGTGAATCTGGTATGAGTTGACCACGGCTCCTAGCACACCCACAAACAAGGCAATGAGTGCCGCAATGAGTGCCACATGCGGTGCTAACAGTGAAATGGCTACCATGATCGTCTCCAATGTGCTTTGAAGTTATATTCGGTTCTAAGCGTAAGCTATCCAATACCTATGACACCCCTCTGTCATAGCCCAGAATGAGGTATGATACTTTGGCGAAGCCGGCTAGTGTAGCAGTGGTAAATCTGCGGGCATGGATCCAAGAATACAACCCTGTTGTCGTTTATGCGTGTTTCTCCGGTGGCCATGACTCACTTGTCAGCACGCACATTACGATGAGTGTCATACCCGACGCAACTGTATTACACATCGATACGGGCATTGGTGTGCGGGCTACACGCGATTTCGTTAAGCAGACGTGTGCTCGACATAACTGGCCGCTTCTTGTGATCTCGGCTGAAGAGTGCGGACAGTCCTACGAGCAGCTCGTGCTCGAGAATGGATTCCCAGGCCCAGCCCAACATCGCATTATGTTCAATAGACTCAAGGAGCGGGCGATCTATAAGGCTTGTAGAATCGCCAAGACGGGCAGGCCGAGGTTGTCCACGGTAGCCTTTGTGTCTGGCCTCAGAGCTGAAGAATCCAGGCAGCGGAAAACTTACGGGGCGGATCCCAGAAAAATCTACTCGCAGGTATGGATGAGCCCAATTTATCAGTTTACAGCTAAGGATAAGAATGACTATATGACGAGGCATAACTTACAGGCAAACCCTGTTGTTGAACTACTAGGCATGAGTGGTGAGTGCCTATGCGGAGCGTATGCACATAAAGGGGAAAAGTCAAAGATCGCCCTTGTGGATCCCACAACAGTTGCTGAAATAGAGCGTATTGAAGCTGTCGTTGCGGAACGAGGGTTTACTTGGGGTTGGGAAGATCCAGGGCCTAACGCTGACTGGAAAGAGCAACGGAATGGACAGATGCTATTGTTCACCCCTCTCTGCGTTGGGTGTGAAAAAGTAGCCCTTGATGACTGATTGGCTACTATAACGTCGCTGCCCCTGGGAGACGCCTAGCTGTGCCCTAGCTTGAGTCGGCCTCTATCTCAAACCTGAGTGTACGATCAACATGGACTGTGATTCTTGGCCCTGAGATACAGTCACAACGAACGCGCCGCCGGGCACTTTTGACGACACTTCTTGGAGTCTTATGACATTTGCGCCTAGCTGTGGTGAGACTATTTTTCGCACGATCTCCCGCCCCAACATATCAAATACACGCAGTGTAACGACGTTTTGGACGGTAGGTACGAGCAGGCGAACTGATAAATCCTGAGTAAAGGGATTTGGAAAAGCGGACTCGAATACAAGGTGTGTTGGAAGTGAATTATCTTCGGTGGAGACGCCAGACGCAACGTCTATTTCTACTTCGTGAACACTTTGCAGCAGTTCATCCGAGACAGTCAGTACTGCCGTATAGACGCCTGCCTCGGTATAGGAGTGCGTCACTACAACTCCCACATCGAACATACCGTCCCCAAAGTCCCAGCTGAAACTAAGGGAATCACCATCCGGATCAGTAGAGGAGGTCGCATCGAATGATACCTCTAGTGGTGCCTGGCCCGAAGTCACAGACACCGAGAAGACAGCCATGGGAGCCACATTGGCCTCAGAAATCACAATCTCCTGAGTTGCAGAGTCTGACATCACCCCGTCACTCACAGTCAATCTGACCGTATACGAGCCTGCTTGAGTAAACGTATTGACTGTACTAGACCCCGAGCCTGTCTGACCATCTCCATAGTCCCAGGCGTACGTCAAGTCATCACTATTGGGGTCTGACGACGGACTTCCGTCAAAGGTCACCTCAAGCGGTGCCGTCCCTCCTATTGGCGACGCGGTGAAGGCTGCTATCGGCGCCACATTGGGCGATGAAACTATGATCTCCTGAGTTGCAGAGTCTGACATCACCCCGTCGCTCACTGTAAGCGTAACTACATAGGAACCCGCGTCAGTATACGTGTGGACTGTGCTTGACCTGGTGTCTGTCTGTCCGTCCCCAAAGTCCCAGGAGTAAGCCAACACGTCACCGTTAGGATCCGAAGAGGAAGTGGCATCAAATGAGACCTCTAGCGGTGCCTGTCCACCCTCGGGCAAGACAGTGAATGACGCAACAGGCCTGGTTTCTAAATAGAGCACGTCGATGGTGGACTGAAGCCCCTGGAGCGCCAACTCGCTTGATTCGACGACCACAAAGTTACCAGCCTGGTCGCGCATCGCAATACGGATCGTCCACGTACCTGCCTCGGAATACGCAGGCAAAACTATCTGCCCCGTGAAATGGGCATCCAACGGTGTCCCTGAGTAGAATTGCGCAACCATATTGTGTCGTTGCCCGCTTGGGGACGTGACCCAAACCTGAACAGTAGCTGTTCCTTCCGTAACTCCAGACAAGTTGTCGGTTACACGGAGGGAGTATGTCGTTGACGCCTCCCCATAGAAGACGTTGAGCGTATCGCTACCAACCTCGAGTTCAATGAGTGTGGGTAATTCAGCATCCGACACCGAAAGCACCTCAATGGTCGATGGCAGCCCTTGCAACGCCAACTCGTTTGATTCGACCACCACAAAGTTACCAGCCTGGTCGCGCATCGCAATACGGATCGTCCACGTACCTGCCTCAGAGTACTCCGGAAGAATTATTTGCCCCGCGAAACGGGCATCCAAGGCTGTTCCCGATGAGAACGGTGCAACCATGTTGTGTCGTTGCCCGCTTGGGGACGTGACCCAAACCTGAACAGTAGCTGTTCCTTCCGTAACTCCAGACAAGTTGTCGGTTACACGGAGGGAGTAGCTCAGTGATGCCTCACCTTCTTGAACATCAATCTGCGTTCCGTCCAACGAAAACTCAACAACAATCGGTACCTCAGTGTCAGACTGGGCAGCCACAGTTATTGGCCATATACAGATTGCTCCTATTATCATGACGAACAACAGGCGCAACGGATTCAACATCCCTTGCCACTCGGGCCGAACGCACGAAAAAAGAATTCTGAATTTCAAGGATAGTCGCATTGTTAATACCAGCCAACACCAGAAAACAGATAGTAGCGTCTTGATTACACGTCCTCTCCAGTTGTTCAAGTCTCAGAAGAAAAATAATCTCTTTCGGTTTGGAGTTAGTATCGGGCTCGACTTTTGAGTATTCAATACATTCCACTATGCAAAAAAGTCGGGGAAATACTATCAGTTCCAAGCCACTGTACTAATCCCGGCATTCGCCCCTCCGATACGCACTCGGTTCACACTCAAAGCCGCTTAGGGCCCAGAGCCCAACTTTCGCAGCCTGCGCATCGGAAACGATGGAGCGATACCGATCCACGAGCGTCACGTTTGGCGGATATACGCTGACGACGGCCATGCCGCGTCGTAGCATTTCCTCATTGACGAACGCGCCGTCAGGTCGCATCAAGTGGGCCAGGGTGCGGTCGTACCGATCCTGTCGTTCGATGTCGAAGTAGACGGTCAACTCCATTCCCACCGGCGCGATTGCCTCAAGGGTGGTCTTGGCCAAATCGCCAAATACGCCTTGGCCCATCTCTGGCGAATCGATCAGTAGTAACCGGATCCGCGTGCCGTCGGCACAGTCAAGGGTGTCACCGTCGATTACCTTGTCGACAATGCACGCGGCATCGGATTCGACGAGTCCATCTTCACCGAGCTGTGGCGGCGAAACATCCTGTTCCACTCGAACATGAACCGGGGTGCCGCATCCAGCCGTTGTTGAAGGGCTAAGGCCAGCACTACGGGCTTCTTCCGCAGACTTGTAGAAACGGAGGTTGCTCTTACTCAATCGCTTCCACGCATCACACCCGACGAAGTAGAACACACGACCACGGGATGATGCTACGAACATTGTGCCTTCGGGCACAACAGTAGGGACAGCCGATGAACTAGTCGAAGTAGACGAAGACGAGGAGGCACTAGACCGGGTCGAGGACGAAGATCCGATGCGGCACGTTTTGTCCTTAGCAATGCAGGTCTTCCCGCACGGCTTCCCTTTTACGCAGTTTTTCTGGGCCATTGCGGGGGGCGCTAGAGCTAGCCCGGCAAGCAAAACCAGGAGCGTGAGAAGCCTGTACATGGTCGATTCCGGTTTGGTTGGTGACAGAATGATAGTCATTCTATCACATCATCACCACGAAGGTTATGCCGTACGTTTTACAGTGTCTAAGACGTGTGACGGAAGGCGTCGTCGCTGTGCGGGTGGGGGCGGCGCCTTCAGTCAGACCTAAGCTGAGCGATTCGTATTTGTGACGTGTCCAATATCGCTGATTTGTCTGTGATGAACCACGCCCCGGACGTTCCGGTGGCTCAGAGCCGGGTCAGCGTCCGTCCTGGACCCTCTTTCGGGCTTGAGACAGACCGGT
>JAVJVN010000008.1 GCA_040221055.1 Rhodothermales bacterium
AAGGCCATCAAAGTCAAGAGCCGAGGCTTCCGCAACAAGAAGCGGTTTGCAGATGCCATCTACTTCCATCTGGGAGGCCTTGACCTCTACCCTGCAGGGGCTCGATGAACGGCGCTACCCACACGAACAATCGTAGAGCCATTTTAAAGTGGAGAGTTCGGGCGATTACTACCACTTACAGAAACATGTGATCGCTACGAAAACATCGAAGTTCACTGAGGCGCAGATCGTCCCTACGCCAGGCTGAGACCGGAGCTAAGGTCGCTGAGGTCTGTCGCAAGCGGGGTATCAGCGAGGCTACCTTCTACAACTGTAAGAAGAAGTACGGGGGCCTCGGCATCACAGAGCTCCGTCGCTTGCCACAGCTAGAGGAGGAGAACCATCAGCTCAAGAAGTTGGTGGCGGACCTCTCGCTCGACAAGCAGGTGCTGCAGGACGTTATTAAAAATAGCTCTGCGGCCGGCTCAGCATCGATTCGTGGTAAATCACATGGTCGATGAGTACAGAGTCTCGGCCCGGCGGGCTTGCCAGGTCGCTGTGCTGGCAAGATCGATGTTCATGTGCGAACCGTTCCCGACAAAGACGTGGCGCTCCGGGCACGCATCCGTGAGATCGCTGACGCGAGGGTTCGCTACGGCTTCTGACGCGTGTACGTACTTGTTCGCCGGGAGGGCTGGATGGTCAATCAAAAGCGCGAATATCGCATCTACAAGGAGAATGGGCTCAATTTGCGTAGCAAGCAACCACGTAGAAGCCGCGCAGCTGCACACCGCCTGGATCGGGTAGAAGCTGTAAGACCAATCGAGTCATGGAGCATGGATTTTGTCAGTGATGCCCTGTTCGACGGCCGCAGATTCAGGGCCGTTACAATAGTTGAGAATTTTAGTCGGGAGTGCCTGGCCATTCATGCAGATCAGTCGCTGAAAGGTGGCGACGTCAGGGCCGTCGTTGAACGGGTCTGTGCTGGCTTCGGACAGGCACCGTATCGTATTCAAGTTGACAACGGTGGCGAGTTCATCAGCAATATCATCGCTCAACGGGCCTGCGACAACGGCGTAACGCTGGACTTTTCCAGACCGGGCAAGCCAACCGATAATCCGAACATTCAATCATTCAACGGTTCCTTCCGGGATGAGTGTTTGAACCTGCATTGGTTCCTGTCACTCGACGACGCCCGCGAGAAGATTGAGGCCTGGCGACTTGAGTATAACTCCTTCCGTCCGCACTCCTCTCTGGGCGATCTGACACCCGAGGAGTTCACCGCCTTCAGGGAAGCTTACAGGTTGATGGCAAATTTACAGTTAAGGTGCACAACAATGCCAATAATACAATCTAGCTTGCCGAGTATATCTACTCTGGTTATATTTTACGCGTGCACTTTCTTATTGCTGCTGAGTCCGTACACAGTTTATGGGAGACCAGATATTCTTGTTGCTGTAATATTATCTTTCTACGGCCTGTTCAAACTACGAGGCAACATACAGAAGATTATAGTTCGTGATTTTGTTGTTTTAAGCGTAGTACTATTAGTAACTCTCTACGGATCACTTATGTCTGTATTGTTTGTTGAGGTTCAGTTTCAACATGCAAGAGTCATTATTTCTTATATTATTTCGTATTCTGCTTTCATCGGTCTCTTAGTTTTTTCCGTGAGGAACGGTGTGACGAATAAACAGGCCGCCAATGCCGTGATCTACGCAGTTACTATCAATTCTATTATTATTCTGATTTCTTTTTTTTCTACTAATTTCAGAATATTTATTGAAAGCTTACTTGTGCAAATGGATTTGGATTATTCTGAAAGTTTTAAATTTCGAGGAATAGCCTCTGCTGGCGGTTCCGGTCTCTCAATACTGTATGCTATCGCATTCATAGTATTGTTAGAAAAAATACGTGACAAGAAAATAAATATCATGGTTGGGTATGTCTTGGCTGTTATGTATTTTGCTACGTCTCTTTTAATCGGTCGTACCGGTGTGATTCTGATCTTGCTGGTAACAGCATATTATTCTATTCCATCCTTGAGGCTTTTATTGCCCGTTTTATTAACTTCATTAATATTCTACTATTATTACGAAGAAATAGGTTTATATGTAAACGATGTGCTTGGCCCTAATATCTTCTGGTATACGATAGGATTTCTGTTTGAAGGTGGTGCAGGGATTGATACTGAAGGGACGCTATCAGCCGTTCAATCTCATTGGTTCATTCCTAAGGACTACCATTTGCTTATTGGTTACGGATTCTATGGTATCGGCGATTTTGAGCCGTGGACTGATTCTGGCTATATGAGAACATTGTTGTCAGTTGGGTTGCCTTTAGCCGTGTTTGTTTACCTTTTGATGGTTTTTATGATTTATCCCACTGTGAGGAAAAACCGGATGCTGCTCCTAATATTCTCAGTATTGTTGATATCAGAGATAAAGGAGCCATTCTTCTTTTCTGGTTTTGGTCTTAGGGCTTTTCTTCTTTTATATATATTTGAGAAATTTAGGAGTCACATTCGGGTACAACGTTAGAGCAAAGAATTTAGGCAATACAGTTAGTGTATGCCTAGAAAGTGATGCGTTGATGTCATGAAAGTATTGCATGTTATTGTAGGGCTCAGTTTAGGAGGGGCTGAATCAATGCTTTTTAGATTAATCTCATTTACACCCGAGCATGAGCATATTGTAGTTTCTCTTACGGACTCTGGTTATATCGGTTCAAAAATAAAAGGAGCGGGTCACGTAGTATTATGCCTACATCTTAGTTCTTTCAATTTTGTAAATGCCTTTTGGACACTTTACAAACTGATTAGAAAGAATCAGCCAGATGCTATTCAAACATGGATGTACCATTCTGATCTTATTGGTGGGGTATTGGGAAGATTGGCGGGGGTTAGAAAGATAATATGGAATATACGTAACACAGAGATCCCACAGAGTCGATTCTCCAGGACTTATGTGGTATTGAAAATATGTTCATTAGCATCGCGTTCGCTCCCACATGAAATAATATGCAATTCTAACGCGGGCCTTGAGAGTCATAGTGCATTGGGATACGAGCGCAAACGAATGTTAGTTATACCGAATGGGTACGACGCTTCCGTCTGGAATCCAGCGCTTTACGATCGGGCATCATTAAGAAGAAAGTACGGACTGCCCCAGGATGCGTTCATTATCGGAATGATCGGGCGTCATGATCGACTTAAGGGCTATGATGATTTCATTAAGGCAGCTGCTTTGTTAGCGGAGAAGCGTCTTGATTACACTCTTTTCTTTGGGGTTGGACGTGGAGTAAATCATGATAATCCTGAGTTTAATAAATTGATTTCTAAATACGGAAAGAATGCTGAGTTCAAGTTAATCGATGAGCAGAGCGATATCGCGGAGATTATGGCTACTCTTGATGTCTTTTGTTTGTCTTCAAAAGCTGAAGGTTTTCCCAATGTGGTTGCGGAGGCGATGCTAATGAAAATACCTTGTGTGGTCACTGACGTTGGTGACGCATCAGTAATCGTTGGCAACACTGGTATTATTGTTCCTCCTTGCAACCAACAAGCGCTTGCCGATGCATTCCTAGAGATGATTGAAATGTCCAGTCAGGAGCGGTTATCAAGAGGAGTATCTGCCCGGCAAAGAATCATTGAGCACTATGATATTCAGGATGTTGCTCAGAGGTATACTGCAATCTATTGTACGAATGAGTGTTAATATGAATAATAATATTGATGAAAAAACTGTGTCTGGATTTGGCGATGAGTGGGAGCGTTTCGATCAATCAGTGCTTCCCACTGACGAAAACCAACGGTTGTTTGTCAAATATTTCAGAGTCTTTCCCTGGGAATCGCTACCGGTTGGTGCGCAAGGCTTCGATATGGGTTGTGGCAGCGGTAGATGGGCTCGGATGGTCGCGCCTCGCGTCCGTCTCTTGCATTGCATTGATCCCAGCTCCGCGATAGACGTCGCGCGGCGCAATCTGTCAACATATGCCAACTGCCTGTTTTATCAGGCTGGTGTTGGTGATTTAGTGTTACCTGATAGCAGTATGGATTTTGGTTATTCGCTTGGTGTGCTGCATCATATTCCAAATACACAGAAAGGTATAGACGACTGCGTTCGAATGCTCAAGCCTGGCGCGCCACTTCTCTTATATCTCTACTACGCATTAGACAATCAATCGGGGTGGTATCGTATGCTTTGGAAAACTAGCGATATACTCCGTAGGTTAATTTGTCGTTTCCCGCACAAACCACGGTATGTTATTAGTCAGATAATAGCGAGTATTGTCTACCTACCTATAGCTAGATTCGCTGCGTTGTTGGAGCTATGCGGAATGAGTGCAAGAAAGGTTGAGAGATTACCCCTCGGATCTTATCGGAATTTAAGTTTCTACACCATGCGTACCGATGCATTGGATCGATTTGGAACCCATCTTGAGCAACGGTTTACGAAGAAGGAAATTAAGTTAATGATGGAGAATGCAGGTCTTGATTCCATCCACTTTTCCGACGAGTCGCCGTTTTGGTGCGCAGTTGGCTTTAAAGCGGAGTAAAATATGTGTGGTTTTACGGGGTATTTTACCGCCGGTAGGTCGATAGAGGAATTCGCAACCCATAGGCTTTTAAAGAGCATGGCTCAGACTATAGTACATAGAGGGCCGGACAGTGCTGGTTATTGGGCAGATACGTCGGCTGGGGTAGGGCTTGCTCATCGACGTCTGGCAATTGTTGATCTAAGTCCAGCTGGAGCTCAACCTATGTCTTCCGTCAGCGAGCGTTACGTATTAGCGTTTAATGGCGAAATATACAATCATATGCGTCTTCGTGGGCAACTGAATCGTGAAGGCAGGCTCACGGCGAACTGGCGCGGCCATTCCGACACCGAAACTTTACTGGCAGGTATCGACGCATGGGGCTTGGAAGCAACTTTGAAGCGCGCCATTGGGATGTTTGCACTGGCAGTGTGGGATCGCTCCGAACGTATGTTAACACTCGCACGCGACCGCTTGGGTGAAAAACCGCTTTACTACGGATGGCAGGGACAGGGTGGCGAGGCGGTATTTTTGTTCGGTTCAGAGTTGTCAGCATTGCGCCGACATCCTGCCTTTTCGGCAGAGATTAATCGTAATGCTCTGGCGCTTTACATGCGACATAATTACATCGGCGGCCAGTATTCTATTTTCTCAGGTATACACAAGTTGTTGCCTGGGCATCTGCTCACGCTGTCTTGTGATGCTCCAGAGCCTGTATTGCGTTCTTGGTGGTCTGGTGCAGCTACCGCCGAAAATGGCGTGGGTAAGCCTTTCCCCGGCTCGCCTAAAGATGCTGTGGATACACTTGAAGGTTTACTACGAGATGCAATAGCACAGCAGATGATAGCTGATGTACCGCTGGGCGCGTTCTTATCAGGGGGCGTTGACTCATCCACTGTGGTGGCATTGATGCAAACTCAGAGCAGTCAACCGATTAGCACTTATAGTATTGGCTTTCATGAAAAGAGCTACAATGAAGCACAACATGCTAAGGCGGTGGCGAAGCACCTTGGAACAAATCATACTGAGTATTATGTCACCTCTGAGCAGGCACAAACCGTTATCCCTAGATTGCCAACGTTATATTCAGAACCGTTTGCCGACTCCTCGCAAATCCCAACTTATCTTGTCAGCCAACTGGCCCGACAGCATGTTGCAGTGTCGCTTTCCGGAGATGCAGGGGATGAATTATTTTGCGGTTACAGACGCTACCAGATGACGGCTGCTTTGTGGGGTAAGATTTCGTATTTGCCTCTAACAATTCGCCAGTTGACTGCAGGCTTGATTACAGCCATTCCGCCTACAGCGTGGGACAAGCTGGGTGCCGTGTTATCGGTATCTCGACTGGGTGATAAGTTGCATAAGGGAGGAGCACTTCTTGATAAGCGCACGGTGACAGATTTGTATCTGGGCATGGTATCACACTGGGAGGACCCCGCAGCTGTAGTGCTTGGCTCAACAGAGCCAGCAACTATCTTGACAGGCGCGGCGCCAGCTCTTGAAGGCTTAGGTGATGTAGAGCGCATGATGGCGTTGGATATGTTAAGCTACCTACCTGACGATATTCTTGTTAAGGTGGATCGTGCCGCCATGGGCGTTAGCTTAGAGACCCGGATTCCCTTCCTTGATCATCGCGTGGTGGAATTTGCTTGGTCGTTGCCACTGAATTATAAGTTACGTAACGGGGTCTCTAAATGGCCGCTACGCCAAGTGTTATATCGCCATATACCGCGTGATTTGATTGAGCGGCCAAAAATGGGTTTTGGCGTTCCGATTGATGCATGGCTGCGCGGTCCGCTTAAGGACTGGGCCGAAGATTTATTGGACCAGACACGCTTGCGCCAAGAGGGTTTTTTCAATCCGATACTGATTCGCGCAAGATGGGCTGAACACCTGTCTGGGCAGCGTAATTGGCAGCACCATCTGTGGAACGTGCTAATGTTTCAAGCGTGGCTGGAAGTCCATAATGACTGAAGTGCGAATAATATTATTCGTGACTCTAATTATTTATATAATTACCGATGACACATGAAAAATAGGACCAGATTCAACTCTGAAGTACTTTAATCTACCGAGTTAGGAAAAGCGGCCAGTTACCTATAGGCTTTTGTCCTATTCTCCAACAAAATGAGTTGCTACAAGTACCTGACCTACGCAAAACGATGCGAGATAGTCGTGTTAAAGAAAAGCGGTTCTAGTCAGCAGCGCATCGCAGATGCCATTTTGAGTAATGAATGAAATGTCAAAAGCCAGGATCTAAAGACGGACAGAGATAATTGATGGCTACGGTTCTTCTCATAGCGTCCTTAGGATCCTCCCTACGCAATTTTCGCGGACAGTTGATAGAGGACTTTCGAGCGCGAGGGCATGATGTGCACACTGCGGCACCTTTTCAAGATGCAGATGCAACTACAAGAAAATGGCTTACGTCACGTGGAGTGCATTGTCACGATATCCCACTTGTGCGTGCTGGACTCAGCCCACACTCTGACATATGCACACTACTGGCACTATACAATCTTATTAGGAAAGTACGTCCAGATAGCTGTCTTTCCTACACTATCAAGCCGGTAATATGGGGTGGAGTTGCTGCATGGTTGGCGCGAATACCGCAAAGGGTTGCGCTCATTACGGGTCTAGGTTACGCCTTCATTGAAGCCCCACAGGGCAAACGAGCCCTCGTACGGTGGTTAGTGGGTCATTTGTATTCTATCGCGTTGAGACGGTCAACGTTGGTAATATTTCAGAACCCAGACGATTGTAACGACTTTCGTCGTTGGGGGCTTCTGCCATCTAGTGTTCCTGTTATAGTCGTGCATGGTTCGGGCGTAGATCTGAAGGTCTTCAGTCTAGTGCCCTTTCCTCAAAAACCTGTTCGCTTCCTGCTGGTCGCAAGATTGCTGGGTGACAAAGGAATCCGTGAGTATGCCGCATCGGCTGAGCGCCTGCATGTGAAGTGGCCAGAAGCCGAGTTTCATCTGGTTGGACCACTTGACACGAACCCTGACGGAATAAAAAGGGATGAAGTACAGGCGTGGCAGGATGCTGGGAATATAATCTGGCAGGGCGAATTGGAGGATGTTCGACCTGCCATTGCTGGCGCACACGTCTTTGTGCTGCCCAGTTACCGTGAGGGTATGCCACGTACTGTTCTTGAAGCGATGTCGATGGGTCGCCCCGTTATTACGACGGACGTACCAGGGTGTCGAGAGACGGTGGTAGAAGGCGTAAACGGCTTTCTCGTAGCGCGACAGGATATCGATGAGCTAGTAGGAGCCATGGAGCGTTTTCTTGTGGCACCAAATCTGACAATTAAAATGGGAGCAAATTCTCGTATGATCGCAGAGGACAAATATGACGTACACAAGGTAAACGCCCAGATGATTGCCGCGATGAATCTATGAGTACAATGGACACATTTTTGGTCTACTCACTTTGATGAACACCTCGAGCGAGGTACCCCCGCCTTGAAGGCCTATTCGGGATCTACGCCGAACCTCCTGCCGTTCTATCTCGAGCCCCATCGAACCAGTAAGTATGTTACCACCATGATTGCACGCACTACGACCTACCAACGTTGGGGTAAATCGATAATCGAGCGAACGCTTGCAGCGGCCGGTTTATTCATGCTCTCTCCGCTGATCGGTGCACTTGCGGCGCTCGTACGAATCCAGTTAGGTAGTCCGGTTTTTTATGTGCAGGAACGTCCGGGCCTACACGGCATTTCGTTTCACATCTACAAATTCCGTACAATGAAGGACTCACGAGGCCCAGATGGGAGCCTGCTGCCGGACGCCAAACGCATCTCTCCATTCGGCCACTTCCTTCGCAGTACGAGCCTTGACGAACTGCCCGAATTATGGAATGTACTACGAGGCGACATGAGCCTAGTAGGCCCACGCCCCCTTCTATTGGAGTACCTAAATCTTTACACTCCTGAGCAGTTGCGCCGTCATGACGTCAAGCCTGGAATTACTGGTTGGGCACAGGTGAACGGTCGAAATGCAATCTCCTGGGAGCGGAGATTCGAGCTTGACACTTGGTACGTTGACAACAGATCTTTCTTACTTGACCTGAAAATACTCTGGATGACTATTGTCAAGGTTTTGAAGCGGGACGGAATAAATGCAGAAGACCAGGCCACCATGCAACGGTTTACGGGTAGTAGCGAATGAAGCTATTTGGTGTATTCGGCGCTAGCGGTTGCGGTAGGGGAGTCATGCCCCTTGTCCGGAATGCTTTTGGAATTCAATCGAGTTGCCAATATGTATTTGTAGACGATGCAAAACTCCCTCCACTGATTAACGGACAGAAATGCATGAGCTTCGACGCATTTACCCATCTTCATGAACAACAAAAATCAGTCTGCATTGCGATTGCGGACGGTCGTGTAAGGGCACGCGTTGTGGCACGATGCGAGGAGGCCGGACTATCGTTTTTTAGTGTCCGCGCGGGAAACGTTGTGGTCATGGATGCAGTTGAGATTGGGGAGGGGACGATCTTGTCTCCATTTGTGACGCTGACGTCCAACATCCGAATTGGGAAACATTTTCATGCCAACTTGTACTCTTACGTTGAGCATGACTGCGTCATCGGCGACTTTGTCACATTCGCTCCAGGCGCGAAGTGTAACGGAAACATCATTGTCGAGGATTACGCATATATTGGCGCAGGGGCAGTAATAAAGCAAGGCAAGCCAGGCGCTCCATTGCGCATTGGTCGTGGTGCGGTTGTCGGCATGGGATCCGTGGTGACAAGAGATGTGGCAGACGGAGTTACCGTGGTTGGTAACCCAGCACGTCCCCTTCTAAAGTAAATAGAATGCGTATATATCTGTCCCGTCCCCACATGTCTGGTCACGAGAAAGCACGCGTCGCTGACGCATTTGCTTCCAACTTCGTCGCTCCGCTCGGTCCTCAGCTCAATGCCTTTGAGGAAAGGGTCTCGACGTATTTGGGCGGAAACTTACACTGTGTCGGGTTGTCGTCTGGTTCAGCTGCTCTACACCTCGCATTACGTGTCACCGGTGTAGCTGAAGGTGATGAGGTCTGGATATCATCCATGACATTTGCCGGCGGCATTTTCCCGGTACTTTATCAGCGGGCGATACCGCGTTTTTTTGATCTTGATCCGGCTACATGGGCGATAGACATAGATCTGTTGTCCAGAGAGTTGGAACGGGCAAGTCGTGACGGTCGGCTACCAAAGGCTGTCGTACCAACTGACCTGTACGGACAGAGCGTTGATCTCAGGTCATTGGAGTCAATGGCGCAACATTATGGCGTTCGATTAGTCGTGGACGCTGCAGAGAGTCTCGGTGCTTCCGGACCGGACGGACGAAAGGCTGGCACAGGAGGAGACACTTCCATCCTGTCGTTCAACGGCAATAAGATTATCACGACGTCTGGTGGCGGAATGCTCGTTACGCGCCATGAGGAGTGGGCGCAAGAGGCGCGGTTTCTTGCTACTCAAGCGCGCGATCCAGCACCACACTATGAGCACTCGACCTTCGGTTACAATTATCGATTGAGTAATATTTGCGCAGCCATCGGGTTGGGCCAGATGGAGGTGCTCGATGCTCGAGTGGACCGTCGGCGCCAGATATTCGGTAGGTACAAGATGGCACTTTCTCTACCTGGAATCGACTTCATGCCAGAACCAGATGGATATCGCTCGACGCGGTGGCTCACGGCACTTACAATCGATTCGGACGTTACCAGAGTTTCCCGTGAGCAAGTGCGTGAGAAACTGCTCGAATATGAGATAGAAGCTCGACCACTTTGGAAGCCGATGCATTTGCAGCCATTATTTGCTGGTTCCGTATATCACGGTTCCGGAGTTGATGAGAAGCTATTCGAGCAGGGGTTGTGTCTCCCGTCGGGCAGTGATATGACAGATGAGCAACAAGACGAGGTAATATCCATCGTTCTTGACTTACTTCACCGCAATACTTAATACGATAGTCTTTCTATGACAGATGTAAGCATTTGTGTTATTGGCCTCGGGTATGTTGGGCTTCCTCTCGCGGTTGAATTTGGTCGCAAGTATCCAACAGTAGGGTTCGATATTGATGCAAAACGTATTTCCGAATTGGAGTCGGGGGTCGATAGGACACTGGAAGTCTCGAAGGAGGAGTTGAGTGATTCAGAGAAACTTACTTACTCGTCGTCTCTAGAGGACATTCGGGGTTATACAGTATATGTTGTTACAGTCCCTACGCCCATAGATAGGCACAAACGTCCTGATCTTTCTCCGCTCGAAAGTGCAAGCCGGATGGTTGGTACGGTGCTTTCAAAGGGAGACACCGTGATTTACGAATCGACGGTCTATCCTGGGGCAACCGAAGAAGTGTGCGTGCCCTTGCTTGAAGAGCACTCTGGGCTTGTATTTAATGATGACTTCTTTGTGGGATACAGCCCGGAGCGAATAAACCCCGGTGACAAAACGCACAGACTTCTGAGTATCATGAAAGTGACGTCGGGGTCTACCCCCGAAACGGCGGAGTTTGTAGATGGTCTTTACTCATCAATCATTACCGCTGGTACCCACAAGGCGTCGAGTATCAAGGTGGCAGAGGCCGCTAAGGTGATTGAAAACACACAACGTGATGTGAATATCGGGCTTGTAAATGAGTTGGCCTTGATCTTCAACCGTCTTGGTATTGATACGAATGAGGTCTTGGAAGCTGCCGGTACGAAGTGGAACTTCCTGCCATTTCAGCCTGGACTGGTAGGCGGTCATTGTATTGGCGTGGACCCGTACTACCTGACTCACAAGGCTCAAGACGTAGGGTACTTGCCTGAATTGATTCTTGCCGGACGTCGAATTAACGACTCAATGGGAGCCCATGTCGTTACTGAACTTGTCAAGGCAATGGTCAGGTCTCGCATTCACGTGAGTGGTGCGCGGGTCTTAGTCATGGGGCTGACGTTCAAGGAAGACTGCCCGGACATCCGAAATACGCGGGTAGTCGATATTGTGTCGGAGCTGCGTGAGTATGGCGTAGATGTAGACGTGTATGATCCGTGGGTCAGCAAGGAAGCTGCGATGCACGAATGTAGCTTTGATCTCGTTGAGAGCCCCAAAACGGCTACCTATGACGGAGTGGTTGTGGCCGTGGCGCATACTGCGTTCAAGGAGATGGGGCTTAAGGCGATTAGGGCTTTCGGCCGAGAAAAACATATCCTATTCGACGTTAAGTCAATGTTCGATCGCTCTCTGACTGATTTACGACTCTGAGTTAGCCGATATGGACTGATCGAGATACCAAGCGTAGACTTTTTTGAGACCTTCCTCAAAGTGCGTAGGCGGTTTGTAGCCAAGCAGGTTTTCAATTTTGGAAATGTCTGCCTGGGAATGCTTTACGTCTCCTGGTCTTTCCGGCCCATAAAGTGGTTGAAGGTCATTGCCGGAGATCCGCTGTAGGGCATTGACCATTTCGTTCAACGAGATTCGATCATTGCAGGCGGTATTGTAGATCTGATTCAGCGCCGCAGTGCTGGTCGTGAACAGCGCAAGGTCATTTGCCAAAACGGCGTTGTCCACATACGTAAAGTCACGACTGGTGTGTCCATCTCCGTTGATAATCGGTTGGCGGCCGTCGATGAAAGCCTGACAGAAGATTGGAATAACCGCTGCGTACGGATTATCAGGACGCTGGTTGGGACCGAATATATTGAAGTATCGCAGGCCGACGTAGTCCAGCCCATATGTTCGCTGGAAAACGTCAGCAAACTGCTCAATGGAGACCTTGGTGACGGCATAGGGACTCAGTGGACTCCCAATCCGATCCTCCGTTTTAGGCAAGGTTGGGCTGTCTCCATATGTCGAGGAACTGCATGCCAGGACGACACGGTCCACCCCGTTCTCGACGGCAGCATGTAGCACATTCACCGTTCCAAGGATGTTGACCTCCGTGCTGCGCATCGGGTTTTCAATGCTGCGAGGCACGGAGCCAAGCGCAGCTTGATGACTTATCCGATTAATGCCCTCGGTGACTTGTAGACAGGCATCGTAATCACAGATGTCTGCTTCTACGAACTCGAAATCTGAACGCCCCAGGAAGGGTTCAATGTTCTCCCGGTAGCCGTTACTCAGGTCATCAATCACGCGAACCAACTCTACGCGATCGTCATTCAGGAAGTGGGCAACCAAGTTGCTGCCGATGAAGCCAGCGCCGCCGGTTATTAATAGTCTCACGAATAGAGATTGGTGTTACGCCAAGAGGGGAGTATCATGTACTGCAGGAGCATACTCGTCTACGGCTGCATGCATCAAAGAGACAATGCGGTTTGCATCGCTTTTTAATATGGCGTCCTCTAGCTCGGAAAGGATCCATTCAACAGATTCTTCGTCCTTGAAGTGTTCCTCTGCCCGCAGGATGAGCGGGTGCTCAGTGGTAGATGTATTCGAGCCTATGAGCAACTCTTCGTAGAGTTTCTCGCCGGGGCGTAGGCCGCTGAACGCAATTTCGATATCGCCCGTTGGGTGGTCGGCCTCGCGGACATCGAAGCCGCTGAGGCGGATCATGCGGCGCGCGAGGTCCACAATGCGGACGGGTTCGCCCATGTCCAGGACGAAGACATCGCCGCCGGACCCCATGGCGCCTGCCTGGATGACCAGCTGGGAGGCTTCGGGAATGGTCATGAAGTAGCGGGTGACGTCCGGATGCGTGACAGTGACGGGGCCTCCGGCCTGGATCTGCTCCTTGAAGAGTGGTACGACCGATCCAGACGACCCCAACACATTGCCGAAGCGCACCATGGTGAGCACCATGTCGGTGTTCTGGGCCATGCACTGAAGGACCATTTCGGCGAGTCGCTTTGACGCGCCCATGACGTTCGTGGGGCGGACGGCTTTATCAGTCGAAATGAGCACGAACGCCCCGACGCCCGCCGCCTGCGCGGCCCGCGCTGTGCGCCACGTCCCGAAGACGTTGTTGTAGACGCCCTGGGCGGGGTTGGCCTCCACGAGCGGTACGTGTTTGTAGGCCGCGGCGTGGTACACGGTCTCCACATTGTTCTGTCGCATGACGTGTTCCACATGCGATTCGTCGAGCACGCTGCCGAGAATGGGGATAAGCGTGAGTCCAGGGTGCGTCCGGCGCAGTTCGCGTTCTATTTCATAAAGGGCGAATTCGCTGCGCTCGAAGAGGACGATGCGAGTCGGCGACAGGGCCGCGATTTGCCGGCACAGCTCCGAGCCAATGGATCCGCCCGCGCCGGTGACGAGCACGCTCCTTCCGGCGATGTTGCGCGTGAGGAGGTCCGTATTCGGCTGAACCGGATTCCGGCCCAGAATATCGGTGATTTCAACGCGACGAAGGTCTGAAACCTGTACCCGACCCTGCGCGAGCTCTGCCAGGCCTGGAAGCGTGCGCACTTCCACCCGCAGCTTGTCCAGCGACGCCACGATTTCCCGGACGCGAGCTTTGGTCGCCGACGGCATGGCCATGAGCACTTCCGTCACGCCAATGGCGGGCACCAGCAGGGCCAGGTCCTCGGGCGCATGGACGCGGATGCCGCGCACCGAGTGCCGCTGCAATTCGCGGTCATCGTCTACGAACCCGGCGACATCAACCTCGCGGCTGTGGGCGAGGGCGGAGGCGAGTTGGACGCCGGCGGCGCCGGCGCCGTAGATGAGAACACGCTCACGTTTGCCGGCGCCGCGCCCATTGAACGTGGACATTTCTGAAGAAAAACACCACCGCGCCAGCACCCGTGTTCCGGATACACCCACGAACACCACAAAGGCGTTGATGAGCACCAGCGAGCGCGGAATGGACTCCGCGCCCGTCAGGTAAATACCCAGCCCCAGCACTGCAGACAGCACGGCCACAGATTTCAGGATGGCCCAACCCATATGGATGCTGACATACCGGAAAACAGCCCGGTACAACCCGAACCTTCCGAAGATGGGCACGGCCACAAGGGGCGCAAGCAGGATGAGGAGTACCTGGTCTCCAACAGGGACAGTAATATCCCCCAGACGCAGCCACAGCGACAGACACAACGCGGCCGTGACCGTGGCGACGTCAACCAACGCCACGACGGCCTGCTTCTGCAGTCGGGAAATACCTAGGAGCCGTTCGCGCATGGAGGGCCTTGTGGAAGATAGCTCAAATATACCGCAGCGGCCGAAAAGTTGGACGACTAGTAGTCCTGTCATTCGTGTTGTCGTACGGAAACCACAAGAACGAACCACATCCCAAAATGATCAATGCCCGCCTTCAGGATGCGAGCCACCTCCTCACCTTCGGTGACCGCACCGGCTACCAAGCCGTTTGGCTTTATGCCGTTTTTTCCGGGGCCGGGGCTCGGCGGTCATTGTATTCCCATCGATCCGTATTACCTCTCGTGGTTGGCTCGGCGGTATGATTTCGAGACGAGCTTCATAACGCTCTCGGCGCGCACCAACGAAGAAATGCCGTTTTATGTAGTGGATGCGGTGGTTCGTGCGGCAGCAGGTCAAGGCGTGAAACTGTCGAATGCCCGCGTATTGGTGCTGGGCGTGGCCTTCAAGAGGGACGTGGACGATACACGCCACTCACCAGCCGAAAAAGTCATGGGCTTGCTCGCGCACGGCGGATTCGAGCATGTGTCATTCGCCGATCCTCATGTGGAGTCGTTCTCGTTCGATACGCGGAAGGGCCGGGTCACGATGGAGGCGACGGCGCTGGACAGCTCGGCGGTGGAGCGGGCCGACGTGGTCGTTCTCCTCACGGACCACAGCGCGTTCCCCTATTCCATGATCGCCGACAAAGCCAAGATGATCGTCGACACCCGTAACGCCTTCGGCCGCATTCCCCACGACCGCGACAAAATCATGCTCCTCGGCGGCGGGGATTTCTGACCCGTCACCTGACAATCGTCAGCCCACCGCTGGCTGGGGGCCGGCGGGGAGCGCATCGTCCATCAATCGGGCAACGGGGCGGCCCAGCACGTCGTGGACATCCAGCGTGACGCGTATGGGCTGGTCCAGCGAGAAGGTGAAGGTGGTGGACTGGCTGAAGGGGTTCGGGTAGGCGGGGCCCAGGTGGAACCGCGCAGGCTGCTCGCGCTTCGTGGCAGTCGCGGTATTGGCTTTCCGCAGTCCCACGATGAAGCCTTGCTCGCTGTCCTCGGTGCCGCCCTCGGTCTGGACGTCCACGTAGGATTGGATGAAGAAGCTCCCGTCGGCGCTCAACTGGCCGCTGAAGGCGTCCGCGTACGTCCCGACGGGCACGATGACGGAGTAGAAACCCTCGTTGCTGACCGTGTAGGTGAAGGGGAGCATGATGCCCACGCTTCCCGGATCGTCCACATCAATCAGGAGGGTGAGCTCGCCCGAGCCGGATGCCTCCAGGTCATAGGATGCGAGGTAGTGTGATCCGCCGGTGGTGCTGCCCGTATCGTCGTAGAGCGCCACCAGATACTCGCCGTCTGCCGATGCGCTCGCGGCTCCACTCGGGGTGCCGATCATGATCTCCCCGCCGGACGAGGACTCGTAGGACACGAACGCCGCGGTTTCGCCGTTGGCGCTGACCGTGCCGGTGTATTCGATGGGATCGAGGGGGTTGAGGATGAGGGTAGCTCGGCCGTCGGCGTGGACTTCGTACGTGATGTCGAACTGGCTGCCAATGGTTTCCGGATACTCGGAACTGACCAGGACCGAGGCAGTGCCTCCGCCGTTTCCGTCGAACTCGATATCCAGGATGTGATTCCCGCCCTTGGTATCGAACGGCGATTCTTCGCGGGTTTCGAACTGGACGAACGTGTAGTGGCCGCTCAGCAGGCTGGCCGATGCACTGTTGTCCTGTGACGTCTTGACGCCGAATACCAGGCCGCGCTCGCCGTCCTGGACGTCGTCGTAGACCAGGAAGAACCGGTTTCCATCAGGATCGGTCTGGCCGGTGAACGTATCCGTTTCGCCGTCGGCCGTAATGGCGATGTCCGTCCGGCCATCCGCAGCAATCGTGTAGGTTAGGGGGAGTTGGGTGCCGTCACCGGGGGAGCCGTCGGCGCCGACCAGGAGTTCCAGTGTGCCGGATCCAGTGACGGTGCCTGAGCCGCCGCCCGAACTCGCGCCGTCGAACGTGAGGGCTGAGAGCCAGTTCTGGCCGTGATCGCCGGTGTTCTCAAAGGTGGTGGCCATGAAGGTGCCGCTGAGCGTGGCCGTGCTGGACTGGGCGTGGGCGGCGGGCAGGTGGGGCAGGAAGCCGGGCGTGATATTGGCCGGCGCCAGCGCAACTGCCATCAGACAGATCGCAAGCACCGACATGCGCGTATGGAGCATGGTCTCGGGCTGCGTTTTGTGGGAATTTGTCCGTGTATATCCTTTAAAAAGCGATCCTTGAACGAAAAAGTCAAATCTGGAGGGCGGCCCTTGTGGGTCGCCCTTTCTTGTTTGGAACAAGCGCGGACGTGGACTGTGATAACTGAGATAAGGACGAAATCGAAAAGCATAATGCGGCAGATTACAATTGATGTTGACGACTCGACCGAGAAGGCGTATTCGAAGGCGTCACCGGAGGAGCAAGATCGCATACGCCGGATTGTCCGCTATTCTGTCCGACTTCTTCAAAATGACGACGCGTTTGAAGAGGCGACTGACCGTCTTGAGCAGACCGTTGACGATATTGGCCGCAGGGCCGCGGCCCGTGGAGCAACCGAAGAAGACGTAAATCGACTGCTCCATGACGGATAGGCAGCGGTTCGTGTTCGATACGAACGTTCTGGTCAGCGCTGTCCTCGTGCCAAGCCGAATAGGCTCATCCTATTGAACCGCGACGACACCTATTCCTGGTGTTCGGGATTGGCCCCTCAGAAACAGGCTCACCCTATCGCTTCGATAGGGTGAGCCTGTTTTTTGCCCCACTTCGGGAAACCGCATCAAAACCCCAAAATCCATTCGATAGGCTGATCCTGGCCCGGATAGGCTGAGTCTGTCCGCCCGGGCTGTATGGAGACAGCCTGATTTCCAATCAGTGCCACGCCCGACGCCCATCAAAGGTTATGAATCCAGCTCGGACCCATTGCGACGGGCTATTGGTGCGTCGCACCTCGAAGGACCGATGAGGGCTTCAGCGTTTTCTGTCCAGGCTTGGCCGGCTGACACTTCCGCGATTGGACGGGCGCGGATTGGGGGATTGACGGGCCTCCATCTCCCATGGAAGGGCGCCCCCCACAATGAACGCTGGAGATGGCCGACCGGAAATCCCCGCAATCCGCGCCCAACCAGCCCGGACCTTCCCGACCAAACCAGAGCGCACTCGCGCATCCGGGACGCCCATTTTTTGTAGGTCTTGGATGGTACATTGCGGGATTCAGCACCCAGCGCATCGTATGGCATCCATGATCGGAACTTCGTTTTCCCACTATACGATTACGGCCGAGCTCGGGCGCGGGGGCATGGGGGTGGTGTATCGCGCCACCGATGTGAAGCTGGGGCGGTAGGTGGCGCTCAAGTTCCTGGCGGCGCATCTGACGCACGATGCCATGGCCAAGGAGCGCTTCGTACGGGAGGCGCGGGCGGCGGCGGTCCTGAGGCACGATGCGGTCTGCGCCATCCACGACGTGCAGGAAACGGACGATGGCCAGGTGTTCATTGTCATGCCGTATTACGAGGGGCGGACGCTGAAGGAGGTGCTGGCGGAGGGGCCGGTGCCCGAGGCGCGCGCGTTCGACATCGTGGCGCAGGTGGCGGCCGGGCTGCAAGCGGCCCACGAGAAGGGGATGGTCCACCGGGACATCAAGCCGGCCAACATCCTCTTGACCCCGGACGACCGCGTCAAGATCCTGGATTTCGGGCTGGCCAAGCGCGACGGGGACCTGGACCTGACGCAGTCCAGCAGCACGGTGGGCACCATGGCGTACATGAGCCCCGAGCAGGTGCAGAACCATGCGGTCGATGCCCGGAGCGACCTCTGGTCCCTGGGCGTGGTGTTTTTTGAGCTGTTGACGGGCGCGCGGCCATTCGGCGGCGCGTACGAGGCGGCGGTCGTTTACGGCATTGTGAACCAGGACGTCGCGCTCGATGGCGTGCCGCCGCGCGCCCGTGGCATGGTCCGGAAACTACTCGCCAAGGATCCCGAGAGCCGCTATCTCACGGCAAATGAGGTCATTGAGGCGTTGAGTGAGGCTCGCTCGACCACCGCACCGGCAGCGGCGCCCGCCCCGGCTCAGGGCTCCGGCGCCCGTTCGCCGGGCGCCCGCGTGCTCATGGGGGTGGCGGCGGCCGTGGCCATCGTCCTGACCCTCGGGTGGCTGGCCACGCGCGGAGGCGACGGCGCACCGGACACGCCGGCCGTCCTGGCGTCCAGCGGGTTTCCGACGGTCGCCGTGATGTACATCGAAAACAACACCGAACGGCAGCGCTTCGGGAATGTCATCCAGGACATGCTGGCACGCAACCTGGGGCAGGTGGACAGCCTGCAGGTCATCAGCAACCAGCGCATGAAGGACATCCTCCGACAGGAAATCGGGGAGGGGCAGGAGGCCATCGATGCCGCGACGGCGACGGCCGTTGCGAGACAGGCGGGCATCCAGACCATGATCATCGGGTCGGTGGTGCAGTTCGGCGCCCAGTATGTGTTCGAGGTGGAGTTGACGGATGTCGCGACGGGCGCCATCATCGATGCGGTCTCGGTCACGGCGGCCGATGAGTCCGAGGTCATGGCGGCGGTCAACGAGTTGACCATGGGGATCCTGCAGGGGTCGGGGAAGCTCGGCGGTCGGGAAGGCGGATTGGTCCGTATCCAGGACGTGTCCACGAACAACCTTACGGCCTACGAACTGTTCGAGGTGGCCGAGGATCACATGAACCACTGGCGTTTTGCCCAGGCGCAGCAAAGCTATGAGCAGGCCATTGAGCGGGATTCCACGTTCGTGGGGGCCTACATCGGTGCGGCCGCGGCATCGTCCGTGTTCGGTATTTCGCCCTTGGCCGACAATTCGGCCCGCATCGAGTTCCTGGAACGGGCGGCCCGGCATGTCCGGCATGCAACGCCCCTCGAGCGCGACCAATTAGCGTTTTTACGGAACATGTCCAATTCCGACTTGGCCGAGGCATCTGCGGAGGCCATGCGACTGGCCGACAAGTACCCGTCAGAGAAATCGCTTCAGTTTCAGGCGGCCCTTATTGCGGACGATTCCGCCAAGGTCCACTACTACGATCGGCTGTTCGATCTGGACCCGGGTTATGCCCTGGGCTACAACATGCAGGCCTACGACGCCGTGCGTCGGCTCGAGTTCGATGAGGCGGAATCCAGCGTACGCCGCTACCGCGCGCTGCAGCCCGACGTGCTGAATACAATGGATTCGGCGTGGGAGGTGCTCACGGGTTCAGGCCGCGCGGACAAGGCCGTGGCGCTTCTGTCCGATGCGCTGGCTGGCGGGGAAGATCCGGCCAATGTGTACTGGCGTCGCATGTACTCGTATGCCATTCAGGGCGACACGCTTCAGGCATGGGCCGATTGGCAGCGCTACGTCGATGTCCTGGAGACCAAGGAGCCCCTGGCTTCCTACCGCGCCTCCCATCTGGCGCTGCTCTTCGGCCAGTGGGAACGCGCACGCGTACTCTCGGCGGCCTACCTCCGGGAGACCCGCCGTTCCTCTGACGACGCCGCTCTTCTGCGCGCATTACGCAACCATGCAGCCATCCTTCATGCCGTAGGGCGTCATGGGGAGGCCGAGGCCCTGCTTGACGAAAGCGTGGATATTTCGCGGACGGCACGGTTCTGGGGTGCGTTCAACCCGGTGCCTGTCGTCCGGGCATTTGACAACGTACTGGGATACGCGTTATCCGGCGATACCACGGCAGCCCGCCGCTGGCTTGCGACCCTTCAGGAAGCGGCCTCGGCGCCGGAAGCAGATGGACGGCAGCGGGTTATGGTCGAAGTCGCCACGCTTGCCGTGTCCTTGAACGACCTGTCCGTTCTGCGAGAGTCAATGGACGGCCCCATGAGACGATTGACAAACATGTTTCCAACATTGGCAGACGCCCAATCGCGGCTTCATGCGCTCGACGGGCGTGTCGAGCTGGCCCGCCGGTCCGCCGTGCTGGTTTCGCACAACGTGGCCAGTCGGGCCTTCGACCTGAGCCCCTACAGCACGTTTTTCATCTACAGTCCGCTGGCCACGTATCGCCTGGGCCTCGCCCTTGAGGAGCGCGGCGATCGCGCCGACACGCCGTCCGCCCGGAACGCTGCGCTGGACGCAGCCGAGGCCGCCTACCGCGCGGCCCTTGCGCAATGGACCTCCACCGGCGCCACCTTCCGGTATGTGGCGGACGCGCGGGAGCGCCTGCTCAACGTCGAAACCCGCCGAAATGCCCCATGAAGATGGCACCCAGGGGCGTGAGGGCGCCGCGGATGGCATCGTTGGCGGGGCCGTAGACGGCGAAGGAGAGCGGAGTGACGCAGGCCATGAACCGCTCCGCGAAGTGGGCTCCGAAATTCCCGAGATGCACGAGCGCCGCAGCGTTGTCGACGTATCGTTCCTGGATATGGACTTCCGATGCATCGTCCATGACGTACCAGTCGTACGTGAGGCATCCATCCTCCTTCGTCGTGGCCGGGACCATTTCATTCATGAGCGCGCGGAAAGCATCCATTTGGCCGTCCTTGACGGCGAGCTTCAGATTCCAGGAGATGTGGTTCATGGGGGGAGGGGTTTGGTGGGGTGGCGGTGGGCGGAGTGCGCCTGGCGCGCGACGCTCGGCGAAACCCAATGTGGGTAAAAACCTCCGCGTATCAAAATCGCGGGGTCCCGCGGGCGTGTAGGCGCCCCCATCCGAAGGTCACGCGTATTGCTCGCCATCGATTCTCGGCAGGCCTTTTGGTTTGAAAGGATGGGGAAGGAACGAACGCAAAATCCGATCCCCTCCTTAGCATTCAGCCTGACGTCGTGGTACTTGCACTCATCTTTCTGCTGGCGCTCCAAGCGGTCCCGATGAACAGTGCTGTTCTGGTTGAAAGCTTGGGAAATGACCAGTTTCGTGCACGGGTGGAGCAAGGAAATACGACTCCTGTCCGTGATCAGTGGGGGTACGTGACCAGGCCGGCGCTCGATGGAGACATGGACCTGATTACTCGTGCTGTTGTCCTTTCCGTGAACGAGGCCGACATCAGAGTCAAGACGATTAGGGATGGAATGCCAGCGCGCGCCGGGGACATTCTGGTTTTCAATGCAGGTGTCGTGGTATTCGACCCCAGTCCGGCATCGGCTCGACTGGAGCTGTCGGGCCCGGCATCGCGAACCGTAACGGGCCGATCCCAATTCATTGTGCCAGCGGGCCCATACACAGTTCGAGTAACAGCCCCCGGGTATCTGGCGCATTCCGGGCGTCTGACTATCGACGCAAACCGGATTCACAATTTACCGTCATCCCTGCAGCGGAGAACGTGGACTCCTGCCCTGCGGTGCTCCGACGGCAACTGCTCCATTTCGCTTCGGGGTGGGCAGCGGCTTCCCCTGGTAACCATGCCTGACGGGTCATTTGTACCGGGTGATTGGCGGAACACAGGTGCAACTAATACACGACCGGCCAGGCGCGTGCAATTGAAGGGTTTCAGGATAGGCGCCACTGAAGTCACGGTCGGGCAATTCAGACGGTTCGTGGAGGAGACCGGTCACGTGACAGCCGTGGAGGTCCAGGGTTTTGGATTCACCAAATCGGCAGATGGCAAGACGGTGCGTCGCGAAGGAATATCCTGGAAGGAGCCGGGTTTTCCACAAAGCGATGACCATCCTGTTGTCCTCGTTACGAAGAACGATGCCATGCAATTCGCCGACTGGATAGGCGCACGCTTGCCCACAGTGGCAGAATGGGAGTATGCGGCCCGCAATGGAGGCGGGCAAGTCATCTACCCCTGGGGAGACCAATTGGCATCCAATACCGCCAACTTTGCGGACCGTACGTCCGGATTTGCGAATGCTGCATCCAACTTGACAGACGGTCAACAATACACGGCCGCCGTGCGAACGTATCCGGGCTCGAGTGCAGGACTGTTCGATATGGCCGGCAATGTGTCCGAGTGGTGTCTCAACCCGGGGACAGGCGGAAAGGGCTTGATCCGGGGAGGCAGTTGGGCGGAGGAAACCCGGTTCATGCGCACAACCACCAGCAATGAGGTCGCCAATGAAAATGTGGCCACGACTTGGATCGGATTCCGGGTGGTAATGGAATGAGCAAATCAGCCAAAATTGTTTCCCGGTTTGTTTTTTCAGCAACCTTGCTGCTCTCCGTGGGCCTGACCGAAGCCGATGCACAACAGGCTGGAATCACGGTCATCACGCATGGATTGAGCCCGTCCAAGATCACAAGCGGAAACGCTTTGGACAAGAATAAGCAGCTTCCCTGGATGCTTGAAATGGCGGTGGCCATCGGTGAAAATGCCAAGTCTCGAGGATTCACGTATTCCATCCGCATGTATGATGAGCGGTCCTTTCACTTTTCGCCGCATCACCCCCTGCTGTGCGATGAATTGCTCATGGGCGCAGATGTAGCGCTTGAAAGGGACGCAGGGGGCACGTGCAATGCGCACGACACGGCAGCAGATGAGGTCATCCTCCTGTACCCATGGATTGAGGCAAGCAATGAGAATGCCACGGGCATGTCCTCTGCGGAAGCAGCCGCACTGGCAAACGCTCTTGTACTCGGCTACTACAGGGGGGAGTACAATATTTCGCAGCCCATGCATTTCATTGGACACTCACGCGGCACGGTAGTCAACAGTCAAGCCGTTCGGCGACTGCTTAACTATGACGTGGGTGCGAATATCGATCACGTGACCTTTCTGGATCCTCATGATTGGGGATATCTGTGTGGTTGGGATGATTTTGACTTGAACGGTGATATCGGACTGGGCGACAGGGCATACCCGCCGCGGTCCTACGCGAACAGGCAGGACGAAAGAA
Source organism: Rhodothermales bacterium (assembly GCA_040221055.1). Taxonomy (NCBI): domain Bacteria; kingdom Pseudomonadati; phylum Rhodothermota; class Rhodothermia; order Rhodothermales; species Rhodothermales bacterium. Next base: position 23,412 of record JAVJVN010000008.1, read on the forward strand.
ACAGGGGGGTAATCGCGTGGCGGGGAAATACCTATTACGACACCTACTATCAGATAAATAATCTTAAGCGGGGCGTTCAATCAGATCTGATTACCACACAGGATCAAGGGACCGCTGGTTGCCTGTCTTCGACGGCGCTGGATCTCATCAAGAGAGCGGGGTTGGCATATGTTTCGGGTCGCCGCCCGTCTTTGGCGGTATTGAGCTATCTGCAAAGAGAGGGGTTCACATATGCGTTGAATGGCCGCCCCGTACAGGCCACTGTCAACCATGATTGGACGCACGAGGAATACAAGGAGAAGGAGAAGGGTAGATCCAGGAATCTACCCATGAGTCATATAGGCGTCGTTCACCGCTACATTGCGTCCATTTCCGATGCTTCCATTCCGGACGGATATCGGCATTCCAGACTTGGAGGAGGTAGTGGTCGCAAGCAGCCCCAGAACGGGCCACGGGCTGATTGGCGCTTCGGTAGCTCCGAAATCGGCCCTCAGTGGGTTGAAAATGGTTCGTTCGAATATGGCTACGAAAACGTATCTGTCACGTCCTGGATTCCTGGATGGGGCAGGCATTTCAGCCAAGGATTGGTGACCGCGAACGTACGGAACGGTGAGATATGGCTCCGTACGGACGTAAGATCCGCATTGACGAGTGACCTCGTGTATGTACCCCAAACGGCCACCGAGTTGACGTTCGACATTCGAACACCACCGTACAGTGACGTCGATGTCGCCGTTGAATTCCAGGTCTTTGAGGGTTCAGGGAGGTTCGACTACAGCTCATTCGTTCCGGCCAGCGGGTACGGTGCCAATGTCAACCCGTCCGGTGGTGTTGGAGGGCTTACCCGAATCAACAACATCGATGTGTCGGGACTTCAGGGAAAAGTGGTTCGGATTCGCATTTCGGTTGCGAAGGGTGTGCTTCCCGTTACCGTCGTACTCGACAACGTTCGCATCCTGACCGGAACGCCAACCCTGCCAACCCCCTCGACGGCAGAGGTCGTCTACATCATCGACTCTTCGGGCAGCATGCGACAGAACGACCCGCGGAATGCACGAACGGCCTCCGTCCAGGTGGCCGCACGTCTGCTTCCCGGGAATACGTCGCTGGCGGTTGTTGACTTCGACACGCAAGTCCAGACCATCGTGCCACCAACGCTTTCGCAAGGGGCCGAGGAGGTCATACAACAAGCCATGCGTCGCGTAAATGCAGAGGGTGGGACGGACATCGGTCGGGCGCTGGCCGGTGCCACGGGTGTGATGGCTCCGGGTATTGGGCGTGTGGTCCTGCTGACCGACGGCCAGGGTTCGTACAACGATGAGGCGCTGGCATACCGTCAGAATGGATGGTGCATTGATACGGTCGGGCTGGGATCGGACGTGAACAGTGCACTGCTTTCACGCATTTCGGCGGATTCGGGATGTGGAACGTATCGCCACGCGAGTCGCGCATTCGAACTGACTGGCGCGTTCGCCGAATGGGGGGTAAAGGATGGACGGTCGACCATGCTTGCACGCACGGAAGCCATGGTCGCTGCAGGCACGACGGAGGTCATGGAGTTTACGGCGGACGGAACCGTATCCGACGTATCGCTCCTGGTGTCCAGTGAGGTTGGAATCAATCGAATCCAGGTACAGGATGCCAACGGAAGTCCGATTGAAACCTGGTCCCCGCAGAGGGCCGAAATAGATCAGCGGTCCCTTGCGTTGTCCGGGAGCGGCGCGTATCGGGTCCTTGTCGAAATGATCACCGGATCATCGGGAACGGGGCGTTTCCTGGGGCGCGTATTGGCTGTGTCCAGTATTCGAACAGAGCTCAGCATAGCCGGGCAGGTCGTCAGACCCCGAATGGCTTTGCCCATGAATTTCCGATTTTCCGGGGAAGCTCGCATGCCTGATGTCCTGGACGTGACAACACAGATCTATCGGGACGGTGTCAATGTTCAGGAAGCAGCATCACGTCAACTCAGGGTTCGCTCGCAACAACTCTCTACGTCCGTCCAATTGCCGGACGAAGAGGGGATATACGATGTCGTAATGCATATCCAGGGAGCGGCCCCGGAGTTCAACGATTTCAAGCGGATAGTCCCGCTGACGGTCACGGTTTCGCGTAATGCGGAAATCGGATTTCCGGTGGTAGAGGTCGTGCGCGGAGACGAGATCTTGGTATCGGATGCCGATATGTTTGGTCTCCATGTCGGTCAGCCCGTGGTGTTCAGGCGATCAGACGGCAGGATTGTTGGTGAGGGCATCGTCAGGGGACGGGTCGGTCCGCTGGCCCGAGTCTTTTTGGCTCGGCGGATGACACGGATTGATGTCGGTATGACAGTGGATTTCGACACGAACTATTTCTCGGGTCGATGATGCGGATTGCAGCGATCGGGTTCTTTTGCTTCTGTTTGGTTGCACCCGCAGCCGGACAGCAGATCCGTACGTTGATTGTGCACGGGACGGCTGCCGGCGATACCGTCGTGCTCTCTTCGGCTGGCGTGATTGTGGAATCCGTGGTGACCGACCCGGATGGTATTGCCTCCTTTTATCATCTGCTTCGGCCGGGAACGTACGAACTCGGCGTCCTGACGCCAACGGGCACAAAGACCAACCATACACTGGATGTGAATGAGGTGTCTGTTTTTACCCGAGTGGTCCGTCTGTCAGCGCGAGCCAATGATTCTGGCGTTGATGACACCCCCACTATGGCGTTGCCATCGGACAAGGAGCCTGCAGCAGGGCTGAGTGCTGGAGGGGGAGGGGGTGGCGGTCGATCCTCGTCAGACAGAACGGAATTCCTGTGGCCGATTCTGGCCGTTTTCATCATCGTGTTGGGAGGCACAGCGTTTGTACTGAGTCTCAAGCGACGCGCGCCGAGCCTGGAACCGGAAGCGATCGAAGACTACGTAGTACCCGTTGCCGAGATCTCATTGGATTTGCCGACAGAGGCGGAGGAGGTTGACCAAGAATGGGCCGTTCACAACCCTGCCGCAGCTGGGTATCGAATCATCCGGCAGGTGGCCGTAGGGGGCATGGCCACCATCTATGAGGCGGAGCATACGCGGTGGGGCACCTGCATCTTGAAAGTATTGCTGCCGTCACTGGAAGGGGATGAAGACCTGGTAGTCAAGTTCAAGCAAGAGGGGGCAGCCATTGCTCGCATCAATGAGGCGTCGGGCTCCGAGACAAAAGTGGTGAAAGTATTCGAATACGGGGAACTGGCGGATTCGGGGCGATCATTCATCTGCATGGAAAAACTGCAAGGATTGGGCCTGGAGCGCCTTCTTGCGCAAAACGGGGCGTTGCCCTTTTGCGATGCGTCTCAGTTGCTCAAGCTCATTGCTACAGCACTCCGGGAGGCGCATGAGATAGGGATCACCCATCGTGATGTGAAGCCTGACAACGTAATGGTGGTTTCAACAGACCCACTCGATGTACGTCTGATAGATTTCGGCGTGGCGCGCCACGAGTTCATGTCAGCGCGGACGCTCACCGGCACGCTCGTCGGTTCACCCCGATTCATGAGTCCCGAGCAGGCCAACAGTAAACCCGTTGACCACCGGACAGATATCTATTCTCTCGGTGTTCTGGCGTGGACATTGAGTATGGGCAGCCCCCCGTTCAACAATCAGAATCCGCTGGTTGTGCTCAAACAGCATGTTGAGGAGGTCGTACCGGACATTGTCGGTCCCGATGTCCCGGAAGCTTACGTGGATTTGGTGGCCTCCATGTTGGAGAAGGATCCAATCCAGCGTCCGGCTCTGATGTCGGATGTCATAACAGAGATAGACCGGATTCGGTCTACGAGCAATTGCCCACAGTAACGCAACAAGGAAAACAATGCGCAACTACCTACCCACACTGTTCATGATCGTCACCCTTGCCCTGTGCGGGGCTGCATTTGCACCGGATTCCGCAGCACAGACGTGTTACATAACCGAGCCGCAGCGTTTCTCCTTGATTGAGGATTGTCTTGACGAATACGAAAGCGAATTCGTCAAATTGAATGGTTGGGCGAGAACAGTCCATGACATCGGATCGCCGACGTTCGAATATTTCGTACTCACAGACGAGTTTGGGAACACGGTTACGGTTCGAACGACCAAGGGATTGAAGATCGGTCGACAGTACGTCGTTGAGGGAATTGTAAACATGTTCACATTGGACAATGGATTGGATATTCCCGTCATCCACGAGTCCACGCGATATTGGGTTATGCGGCCGTACCTGATTTGGGCCGGCGTTGGTGTTTTGGCCCTGTTGGTAGTCGGGTTTGTGTTCTATCAAACCAAGAGCGGCAGTAAAGGACGGCGATCACGCGTACCAGCATCGGCTGCCGCACCCGCTCCAGTTCGAGAGGTCAAGCCTTCCCCGACAATTGGGCCAGAAGATCCGACGGTCAAACTGGATGGCGATCTCGTACGAGGGTCGGCATTCGAGATGTACGTTCCGCAGAAAACCCTCAAGATCCTGGGTCAACTTGAGTTTGTCGGTGGTCCCGACAAAGGGAAGGAAATACCGTTGTTGGTTCCCGCGTCGGAAAGTGGTCGCTCCGGTGCCGGTCACGAGTTTCATATTGGCCGTGAAAAGGGACAACCATTCGAATCCATCATGCTTTCGGCACCTACCATCAGCAGAAAGCAGGCCAAGTTGGCATTCGTGAATGGGCGATTCGTATTGACCAACTACGCCTCTGTCAACAAGAATCCTACGCTCGTGAACGGTCAGCCCATGGATGTGGGTGGCCAGGTAGCCATCAGTGATGGCGACGTGATCACGTTTGGCGAAATAGAGGTCAGGCTGACGTACGCGAAGACCAACGTATAGTCGGAATGCAGAACGCGCTGACAACGTCCATTCTCTCGAGGCAAGGTCGCAGGTCCTCCAACGAGGATGCGGCATTTGCCAGGGTTCATCCACAAGGAAACGCAGCAATTCTGGCTGTAGCCGACGGGATGGGTGGTGCTGCGTGCGGAGAAATCGCATCGGAAATTGCCATCGAGGAAGTGGAGGCTTTCTGGCGGTCCTTGCCTGCCGAGCCGAACCACGCAACAGACGTCGCGCGGGAAGACCTGATAGATCTTTTCTTTCGAATTGATCGACGGATTGCCGCCTATTCGCGCGAAAATGAGGAAGCCAGCGGAATGGGAACGACCCTCTCATTGGCGTTCCTTGTCGGGCATCGCCTTTATGTAGCGCACATCGGTGATTCCAGGATCTGTGTGATTACCAGCGACGGGCGTTGTGTACAACTGACCGATGATCACTCCATGGTGGCAGAAGCCGTCCGTGAAGGACGCATGACGGAGGACGAAGCCCGGACCAGTCCGTATCGACATGCGCTGTCCCGCGTACTTGATGGAGGTGGAGACTGGAAACCGGATGTTCGGGTGTACGATGACTGGGATCCGGAGTGGGTCCTGTTGGCCAGCAGCGATGGATTTCACGGCGTGATCGACCATGCGTCCACCGCACATCTGGTGCAGATGTACCGAGACGAGCCGGAGCTTACGGGGGTCCTGGTCGACGCAGCACTGGAAGCCGGCAGCAATGACAACGTTTCCGTCGCGTGCTGTGTGTACGGTATCGTCCGGCCGGCCAAGACCGACCGGTACGATGGAGATGCCACCGTGCGACTGGACGATTTCTACAGGAAAAGAAAGGCCAGGCGCACTCGATGGGTGATTATTCTGGTGGCTGTGGTGCTGGGCATCGCGGCTGTTGTGTCGGAACGGGACCGGATTGTGCGGCTCGTTCCATCCAGAACTGCTTCGGATACGACGCAGACTGTTCAGGATACGAGTGCCGTCAACGAGGAGCGCAGATTGTTGGAAGTGCTGGGAGAATCAATGGATTACAAGGAGACCGACGTGAGCGCAGATACAACACAGACACCGTAGGCGGGCGCATGACAGTGGGTCGGTTCAATGGGTTCGGAATCATAGGTGTGATCTTGTTTACGTTGGTGGTTGACTCCAACGTTGCAGCAGCCCGCCAGCCGGATATTTCCGTTCTCGGGGTGGATCGATTGGAGAAACGCGTCCGTGTCCGGTTGTCGAATTTGGGGGCGTTCCGGTTCAGTGGCGTCCCGGATGCACATCCCATCCACGGCAAAGTGCTTGTGGATGGCGCGCCGGTTCCGGTGATCGTCCGGAACGTAAAGAGTACATCCAAGAAGGTGCTCGTGGTTTTGCTTCTGGACGCCAGTCAAAGTGTTCGCGAGGACAAACATCGTGTTAAGGTTGATTCGCTCCAATCTCGACTGGCCGGCGTGGATGCGGAATTGTCGTTCCAGTTATGCCGCTTTGCGGAACGAATGGTCTGCTCGACGCCTCCTGGGCCGGCTGCGTTCTGGGCGCGTCCCGTTGGTTCCATCACGGACTTGTACGGAGCAATCCATGCGGCTGTCGACCGCAATGCTTTGCCCCGGCCCGACTTGACGGTCGTGCTGTCGGACGGGTGGCACACCGGTCCACTGGATGAGGAGAAGACGCGGGTCGTTTCGCGGTTGACCGAGGAGGGGACGCTCTATTACTGGACCCCACCCAGTGAAGTACTGGTTGCCCATCACATAAAGCAGACCGGCGGTTCCCCCAATTTTGCCTCTGGGCCCGCAGACCTGAACCGAGCTATCGAGGACCTGCTCGTTCGGAGGCATCATGAGTATGAAATCGATTTTCCAATAGTGGGGATGAAGTGGGGGGCATCCTTCCATCGACTTGATTTTCGTGAGGATACCGGGGGCGTCCAGACAATCCGGTCAAGGCGGCTGATTATCCGATAGGATTTTCCGCGACGCCTGGCAAAGGCAAGGACGACTGCATGTGTTTACCCACGATCCAATCCGACAGACCATGCATTTCATCCTCAAACACGCCCGCTGGTTTGGTATGGCCGGGCTGCTTTTCCTTTGCGGCTGCGGAGCATCATCGGCCACATTGGAATCTTCAGACCCATTGGAGGGCGTGGCTGCCACGATAGGTGTCATCCTTGGAGCCGAAGGACAGCCGGCGTACGGCGCCGAGATTGAGGGTGCTGGAATGCTTCTTGAGACGGACTCCCTGGCCGAAGGAGCAATTGCCGTCATTTATGAGTGGCAGATTCCGGAGGACGGCGAGTACACGTTCACGGCAAGGGGTGAAAACTTCCGGGAAGTAGGGACAGCAGTTGCCAAGGTAGAGGGGGGCAAGTTTGTTGTCCGTGCGATGATGATTGAAATCGGTACGACTTTGTATTTCCAGACCGTCGGAGCTGACTCATTGAAAGCAGTTCCGAATGCCTACGGCCCCGGCAAAGTTAAAGTGGAAGGTTGATTATGAGACATTCCACTACAAACATCAGCCGCATGTGGTTGCCTGGCATTCTGATCACGTGCTTGGTATTGAGTTCATGCAGCAATTCCGATAAAAGACCGGACCTGACTGACTCTGGTGAAAACCAAGACCGTCAACTGAGCGAGGTCCTGGGCGAGCACTATGCGTCCGGCAGGGAAGAAGATGACCGCCCCATTGCTGACAAGCCGGCCGAAGACGGGTCGGTAGAACCGGAACCTGTCATAATATCCCCACCTCCGGAGCAAGAGGTTGTGGAGGTCATCCTTGGTTCGACAGAAGTGGAAGAGAGCAGCGGTCCTGATTCCTCAAAGCCTGTTCGCAGTGATGAAGTGTCGGATGTTGTCGAGGAAGAGGATCCCAAGGCTGAAGTTCGGATATCGGCCGATTCAGATGTCAGAATTACATTCAAGAACGCACAAACAGGGGCTGAATACGACGTATCGGCTGGAACGGTTGAGCTTGATCCAGGCGTGTATTCCTGGGTTGCCCGGAAACCCGGCTACCTGACGGCAACATCGAACCCCGATCGTCCTGTACGTGTCGAGCCAGGAGCGAGGTTGAATCTACCCCCGATAGTGTTGCAAGAACAGTTGGACGACGACGGCTCAACTGGACTTTCCGCTGATGTGGAAAATGTGCTTAAGCAGGCCCCTCCCCCTGATTCCCAGGGTAAAACAGAATGGATAAGGCAATTGTACTCCATCGGTGACGCGAAAATGGCGGCCCGTGATTTTGAAACAGCCCGGCGGGCGTTCTGGAAAGTCCGTGGAGGCTCAGAAGACGAATACTCCGCGAGCTTGAACCTGGCCGTTCTGTATTTCCTGGTATCACAGCCCGATTCCGTTGATTACTACCTCAATGAAGTGCGGGGGCTCATGCCGAACATTCCTGTCAGCGGAGGGAATCGGGCCCAATATCGGGCACGCATCGATTACTACCAGGGTCAGTCCGCGTATCTCAGATATAAAGCAACCATGGATCCCAACTATGCCACGATGACACTCACCAATTTTGCTTCGTTCCGAGCCAATCTGGAAGATGAATTCCGTGCAAGCGAGGAGTTTACCAGCATGCTTGACACCATTGTCCAGTTGGAAAAAGAACTTCAGCGATAATAACAAGGTCAGTTCCTATGCTAATCAGATCTGTATACAGATGGTGTGGATTCCTGTTACTGGTAATTGTTTGTACAAGTACCAGTAGGCAAAGTCATGCGCAGGAGCCCGTCGGTCAGGTCTCTGCTCCTGCCATGGCGCCAGATGATCCGTCCCTGATTGCATTTGCGCGCCAAACCGTGGACGCCAAGTCCATCGTGTTGCGCTTGCCGTCCGGTACCGAGTTGGATCTGGACATTGACGACGGACAGCAAGTCCCATCTGCTGAAGAGTCCGTATTCGGAGGACTCTTTGAGACCATGGAAGGTGTGAATCAGCGTCGCTATGACAGTTCGTTCAGATGGCGGCCGGTCGTCGATCCGGAAGGAGTGCGCTGGTTCGCGTTTGTATCCATCACGAAAGAAACGGGATCCAAACAGGCATACGTAAACGGACTATCAGCTGAGGATGCACTGATCCTCCCCCGTGCGATTCCTCTTCCTGCCCCTGGCCCCGTCTCGGAATTGGACTGGTCGGCTGACGGGAGTCGACTCGTCGCCACCATGGGTGTACGGTCTGCTGCAGGTCAGCCGACCGTCGAGTTATTTGTGAGCAACCCTTTTGATATTGACCACCTGACAGTGACAGGCGGATTCCTTGAATGGCATCGGATTACAAATAATGATCAATATGAGTCCTCTCCGGAATGGAATAAAGGGGATAAATGGAACAAGGACTATCTCGTATATCGCGCTGAAAACAGGGCGGACGGAGAACGTGCCATCTATGTTTTACTAGATGTGGGAAACATGGTGTCAGCTGACATTTCACCGGTGAAAATATCGGGCGAGTTGGATGGCTACGCACTCTATAAACCGTCTTGGTCTCCATCCGGCAGGTATGTATCCGCCTATGTATCTGCCAGGCGACTCGTGGAAACCACGGAGGACAGTCAGCTGCAGGATATTGTGTTGTTCGATGTTCTTACCCGGGTGGACAGAGACGGCCGGAGAGAGATTGCAGGAGGGCGCTTATTGAAGAACGCACTCAATGCGGATCGCGTCGTGAAAAACGTGGTCCCGTCGGAGGGCTCCGGCCCGGCATGGATTCCATCAGAGGATGGACTCGCCATCGTCTATGTGGATCGAACGCCCGGTTTTCCAGTGAAAATCGCGAATGTGTCCGCTTTTCTTGCCAATGAACTGGACGAGTCAAGACTGGCGACGCTGGCTGCCTTTGAACAGGCAAGCCAGAGCAAGGAAGTAGCTGTCGCCATGGGGAGCGGGAGGCTTCATTTTGCCTTCAGTTCTCAAGTAGAAGGCATTCCGACGTTGACGCTCAGGCAGATACCACTGCCCGGCGCCCGGTTGCAATACTATCAAGAATTGGATCCCATGACGGCAGTCAAACAATCATTGATGTTTCCGGGTCGCGGTCAATCCTACAAGGGCGAAGACAATAAGGCGGAGATATTCAAGTACACGGGATATGCACTCGCGGCGGCGAACGGATTGTTGCTTGCGCGATACACGTACGATTGGGCAAAGTGTGAACGGGCATCTTCCTGCAGCGGCGGAATACGATCACAAAGAAATGCGTCTAGGAGTCAACTGACAATAATGTTTGGAATGACCACTGCGTTCTATGCATACAATGTATACGATGCCTATTCGGGCTTTCCCATCTTCCGACGAATGACCGGAGGTGAACTGGCAGGTAGAAATCGTAAAATGGACGTAAAAATGGCTTTTCTTCCCGGCCCGGGAGCGAATCCGACCGCGCATTTATCCATTCGGTTTTAACTCATGATGCTCGTCAGGAAAACGTTTGCTGCCTTTACCATCGCCGTCCTGTGTATGAGCACAGCACTGGATGCGTCCGCCCAGCAAGGGCAGCGAGACGGCATCATGGAAGATTGGTTGTACGCCAACCAGGAATTTGATATCGCACGGCTTACAAACATGCTGTATGCCGATTATCTCGATATCCTGGTAGAAGCCGCTGTGATTTCGCGGCAGGACGCGGATAGATACGCTGATGTGATTCCCGGTATTGGATCCAACCACCGGCTTTCGAATTGGTGTGTCACGAAGGATGCGCTTGAGGTGTTCGCGCCAACCTGCTCATTGTTAACGGGCAAAGTCGAGGTGTCCGTTGTCCCGGATGCGGATGATCTTTATGCTGCCGTTGTGGATCGTGGAGATCCCACTCCGATACCCATCTATTCGATCGGCTTGTTCGAGGTGCGCGGGCAGAAACAGTTGATGAAGACAGCTATGCCTCCACCAGGTCCTCCGCTCGGAGATTTCTTGAAGGTGCAGCTGCTGGACCCTGCGACACTGGACGAAGACTTGGAGTCGTCATTACAAGCGAGGAATGCCGATATCGTGTCCCTGACGGCTGCTGTGGTTGCTTGTCATGGGACAGACGCGGGAAGGGAGATGGTATCGCGATGGATCCAAACAGGAAAAGCAAATCGATACCTGTCCGGACGCAACAATGTGAGAGGCCACATTCGTGTTGCACTCTTCGCACGAGCCGCATCTTGCTCGGGGCGCCCTGGCGAAGCGCTCAAGTGGCTGAAGTCTGTGTATGATGTGAGCCTGTATCGGGATGCGACACGATACGGAACCGAATTCAGGGTCATCCTGGCAACATCTTTGCTCGAGCAAGGGGCGTGGGAAGACCGTAAGCATGCCTTGGAGATCATTACGCTTGTGGCTGAGCAGGATCCACGTCTTGTCCCTGCTGAATACATGCTCTCCATACTGAACACTCCCTCCTAAGCTGAGCGATTCGTATTTGTGACGTGTCCAATATCGCTGATTTGTCTGTGATGAACCACGCCCCGGACGTTCCGGTGGCTCAGAGCCGGGTCAGCGTCCGTCCTGGACCCTCTTTCGGGCTTGAGACAGACCGGT